>NZ_JBWKRS010000005.1:0-26816 GCF_059419385.1 Pseudomonas sp. GW821-FHT05H12
GCAGTGAAACGATGCATCGCCGATGGTAGTGTGGGGTTTCCCCATGTGAGAGTAGGTCATCGTCAAGATTAAATTCCAGAACCCCTGTTTGCTAACGCAGACAGGGGTTTTGTTTTGGGCGGTCGAAAACCAGATCACCGTACATCCCCCGACAAATTTGCACAGTTATTTCTGAACCAGACCACTAGAATAGCCACCTAACCTTTTTTAGAGTCTGAGCCCTACCTATGCCGGATCCGGTTGATGCCCTCGAGGTGTCGGATTTACCACTGGACGACCTGGTGGCATGCCATGAGTGCGATCTGCTGATGCGCAAACCATCGCTCGCCCTCGGCGAAAAGGCCCAATGCCCGCGATGCGGTTACGAGCTCTACGCCCACCGTCACAACGTCGTTGAACGCAGCCTCGCGCTGGTGATCGCCGCGTTGCTGTTGTTCATCCCTGCGAACTTTTTACCCATTATGCAGCTCAACTTACTTGGGCAGACGTCCGAGGACACGGTATGGAGCGGTGTCGTGGGCTTGTTCGATACAGGTATGCAAGGCGTCTCCATCGTAGTGTTCCTGTGCAGTATGGGGATCCCTCTGCTCAAACTGCTGTGCCAGTTGGCTGTGTTGCTCAGCATTCGCTGGAACATCGGCCGCAGCTATGGGCTGCTGCTGTACCGCATCTACCATCACATGAAGGATTGGGGGATGTTGGAGGTCTACTTGATGGGCGTACTGGTGGCGATCGTAAAACTCGCCGACATGGCCGCCATCACGATCGGCCTGGGGCTGGCCTGCTTTGTCAGCCTATTGATGGTGCAGGTGCTGCTTGAGGTGGTGATGTCGCCCCACCAGATCTGGGAAGCCCTTTCAGGAGAGGATGAACATGCGGGCGATTGATGCAGGCATTCTGATTTGTACCGAATGCCACGAGTTGAACAAGCAGGACCCCGATAACGATGAACAGATCTGCACCCGCTGCGGTGCGTTGATCCATGCCCGTCGTCCTAACAGTCTCACCCGTACCTGGGCGCTGCTGATTACCGCGGCCATCTTGTACATTCCAGCCAACCTGTTACCCATCATGACCATCAACTCGCTCGGCCAGGGTGACCCCAGTACCATCATGGCCGGGGTGATCCAGCTGATGCAGCATGGCATGTTCCCCATCGCTGCCGTGGTGTTCATTGCCAGTATCCTGGTGCCGACCTTCAAGCTGGTGGGCATAGGTCTGCTACTGTTCTCGGTGCAGCGCCATCAACCGCTGTCCGCGCAACAACGTATTGTGATGTACCGTTTTATCGAGTTCATTGGCCGCTGGTCCATGCTGGATATCTTCGTGATCGCCATCCTGGTGGCGGTCGTAAACTTTGGGCGACTTGCCAGTGTCGAGGCCAATCTCGGCGCTGCGGCGTTCGCCAGTGTGGTGATCTTGACGATGCTTGCCGCAGTAACTTTTGATCCCCGACTGATTTGGGACAACACGGAGTCGGACGACGACCATGAGTGATTTGCCAAAAGCTAAAACCCGCCCAGCCTCCAACTGGTCGGCCATTTGGGTCCTGCCCCTGATTGCGTTGATCATCGGCGGCTGGCTGGGATGGCGTGCCTATACCCAGCAGGGCATCGAAATCCAGGTTCGCTTTGAAAGCGGCGAAGGCATCCAGGTCAACAAGACCGAAGTGGTCTACAAAGGCATGCCCGTGGGCAAGGTCAAGACCCTGGCCCTGGACGATGAGGGTAACAATCGGGGAGTCATTGCCACCATCGAGATGAACAAGGACGTCGAGCAATACCTCAAGACCAACACCCGCTTCTGGCTGGTCAAGCCCAGTGTCAGCCTGGCCGGTATCACGGGGCTGGAAACCCTCGTCTCGGGTAACTACATCGCCGCCAGCCCTGGCGACGGCGAACCCACGCGTAAATTCAAGGCGCTCTCCGAAGAGCCGCCGTTGTCCGATGCCAAGCCCGGCTTGCACCTGACCATCAAGGCCGATCGCCTTGGCTCCCTGAACCGCGGCAGCCCGGTGTTCTACAAGCAGATCCAGGTCGGCCAGGTTAAAAGCTACCTGCTGTCCGAAGACCAGAGCACCGTCGAGATCAAGGTCTACATCGAACCGACCTACGCCAGCCTGGTGCGCAAACATACCCGTTTCTGGAACGCCAGCGGCATCAGCATCGACGCCAACCTCTCCGGCGTAAAAGTGCGCAGCGAATCCCTGTCCAGCATCGTCGCCGGCGGCATCGCCTTCGCCACGCCGGAAAACCGCAAGGACAGCCCACCCACCGACCCGAGCTTGCCGTTCCGCCTGTATGAAGACTTCGACGCCGCCGCAGCGGGCATCAAGGTCAAGGTCAAACTCACCGACTTCGAAGGCCTGCAAGCCGGGCGCACGCCGGTGATGTACAAAGGCATCCAGGTCGGTAGCCTGAAAACCCTGAAGATCGACCCTGACCTGTCCAGCGCCAACGCCGAGCTGACGCTCGACCCATTGGCCGAAGACTACCTGGTACAAGACACCCAGTTCTGGGTGGTCAAACCGTCGATTTCCCTGGCCGGCATCACCGGCCTGGAAGCCTTGGTCAAAGGCAACTACATCGCCATCCGCCCAGGTGACAAAGGCAGCGCTCCCCAGCGCGAATTTGTCGCCCGCGCCAAAGCGCCACCGTTGGATCTGCGCTCCCCAGGCCTGCACATGGTGCTGTTCACCGACAACCTCGGCTCCCTGGATGTCGGCAGCCCGATTCTCTACAAACAGGTCAAGGTCGGCTCGGTGCAGAGCTACCAGTTCTCGCGTAAGAACAAGCAACTGGTGATCGGTGTGCACATCGAGAAGGAATACGAAAACCTGGTCAACGGCTCGACGCGTTTCTGGAACGCCAGCGGCGTTACCCTGACCGGTGGACTCACCGGCGGCATTCAGGTGAAAAGCGAATCCCTGGCCAGCCTGATGGCCGGTGGCATCGCCTTCGAAACCCCAGAGCCGAACGTGCCGTTGAAAAAACGCATCCCGCGTTTCCGTTTGTTCGCCGATCGCGAAGCGGCCAATCAACACGGCACCCTGGTGACCATCAAGGTTGATCGCGCCGACGGCCTGCGTCCCGGCACACCGATACGCTTCAAAGGGCTGGACGTGGGCAAGATCGAGAACGTCGACCTCAGTGCCGACATGCAATCGGTCCTGCTGAGCGCGCGCATCACTCAAGTGGCCGATCGCATTGCGCGCACGGGCAGCCAGTTCTGGGTGGTCAAGCCTGAGCTGGGCCTGATGAAAACCTCGAACCTGGAAACGTTGGTCACCGGCCAATACATCGAAGTGCAGCCCGCCGTCAAAAACGCCGGGCCGCAAAAAAGCTTCGTGGCACTGGATGAACCGCCGAAAGCCATCCATCAGGAAGAGGGCCTGAGCCTCACGCTTAGCGCCGCCCGCCGTGGTTCACTGAAAGAGGGCGTTCCAGTGACCTACCGTGAAGTGACCGTCGGCAAAGTCACTGGCTACGAATTGGGCCAGACGGCTGACCGTGTGCTTATCCACATCCTGATCGAACCGAAATACGCACTGCTGGTACGCAGTGGCAGCCGCTTCTGGAACACCAGCGGTTTCGGCCTCGACTTCGGTCTGTTCAAAGGCGCAACGGTGCGCACCGAGTCTCTCGAAACTCTGGTGGCCGGTGGCATCGCCTTCGCAACACCCGACGGCGAGCGCATGGGTAACGCTGCACGGCCGCAGCAAACCTTCCCGCTGTTCGACAAGTTTGAAGATGAATGGCTGACCTGGGCGCCGAAGATTCCGCTCGGCAAGTAGACCGAGGCGCGGCCTTCGCGGGCAAGCCCGGCTCCCACAGGGGAATGCATTTTCAGAAACAATGCATTCCAAATGTGGGAGCGGGCTTGCCCGCGATGAGGCCCGAACAGGCAACAAAAAAGGCCCCTGGATTCTCATCCAGGGGCCTTTTGCATTTCAGCCGAAAAAATCAGACCTCATCCAACTCCGGCTCATCCGCCTGCACATTCACCGTCGCCTTCACCACATCATGACGGCGGATGTACTTCCAGTCCGCCTCATCGATATAGATTCCGTTCGGCCCGCTACCGCCTTCCAGGTCGATCGCCACCTGCGCCGACACCTGCGGCTTAACACTCGCCAGGATCGGCACAAAGCCCAGCTGCAAGCTGGTTTCCAGCAATGCCGCCTGGTTCTTCTCGTCGATGTCCGCCGCCTCATCGAGGTAGTAAGGCAGGCGCACGCGCCCGGCCTGGTCACGGTCCATCAAGTGCAGCAACAAGTACATGTTGGTCAGCGCCTTGATGGTCATGGTGGTGCCGTTGGAGGCCGCACCGTCGATGTCGGTGTGAATCACCGGCTGGCCGTGCACCTTGGTGATCTCGAACGCCAGTTCAAACAAGTCCTTGAGGCCCAACTGGTTATGGTTGGCGGCCACCAGGCGAGCCAGGTATTCCTTGGCCTCTTCGTTCTTGTTGTCCTGTTCGGCGCTCTGGCTCAGGTCGAACACCGACAGCGTTTCACCTTCTTCATACTGGCCGGCACTGTGGATGATCTGGTCGATGTGCTTGAGCGCTTCCTTGTTCGGCGCCAACACGATGCGGAAGCTCTGCAGGTTGGACACCTGACGCTTGTTGATCTCGCGGTTGAATAACGCCAGTTGGTGCTCAAGGCTGTCGTAGTCGCTGCGGATATTGCGCAGGGTCCGCGCGATATCGGTCACCGCCGCACGGCGTGCCTTGCCCAGGGTCAGGGCTTCGTCGGTACGGTGCGCATAGGCGTTGATCAGCAACTGCAGGCGACGCTCAACGTCATCCTCGCTGTCGAACTTGGCCACGCCCTTGAGGCGCACTTGCGCGTACAGCGCTTCGATCTGGCCATCGGCGCGCAGCAAGCCTTGCCAGCTGTCCTGATAGTCATTGAGCAGCGGCAGCAGGTTGTCCATGGAGTCGTCGACCGGGTCCATGAACGGGGTGCCAAACGGCAAGTCAGCCGGCAGCAACTGACGACGACGCAAGGCGTCATCCAGGGTGCGCTGCTTGGCTTCCATATCGCCGATCTGGCGGCCTACCAGTTGCAGCTTGGCCGACAGCTGCTGGACGCGCTCGGTAAACGCATCGCTGGAGCGCTTCAACTCGTCTTGCGCCGCTTCCATCTGCGCCAGGTTTTCCAGCTTCTCGCCTTCTTCCGCGCTCAGGGTCTGTGCACGGCGGAAGTCTTCCAGCGCTTTTTGCGCATCCAGCACCTGCTGGTACAGCGCTTCGGTCTGGGTCTTGCTCGCCGCGCGGTCAGCGGCTACGGCCTGCTGGGTCTTGAGCTGCTTGAGTTCTTTTTCCAGGCGCTCCTTCTGGTCACGCAACGCTGCGCGGTCCGCCAGGGCCTGCAAAGCCGGTGGTTCGATGTGGGAGATGTCGATGGACAGCCCCGGCACTTCAAAGCGCTCACCCTTGAAGCCATCGAGGATCTGCTCCAGGGATTTGACCCACTGGCCGTCCTCGTCCAGCGTGATGCCATGCTCGCCCAGCGGCAGGCTGAACAACGAACTGTTGAACAGGCGCATCAGACGCTCGACGTCCTGCTGCGAGAATTCTTCGCGCAGCTTGGCGTAGCTGTTGTTGTCCGCGTGATCGAGCTGCTGCTTGACCGACTTCAGGCGCTTCTCCAGGTCGCGCAAGCGTTCGTCCAGGTCCTCGGCGCTGAACTGCCGCGACTGCGCCAGGGCGCCCGCCAGTTCATCGTGAGCATCCTTGGCCGCCAGCAACTGCTGCTCCAGCACCTTCACGTCATCGACCAGCGCAAAGCGATGCTTGAGCACCGACAACTCGCCCAGCCAGCGCTGGATGCCACTGATCTCCCGCTCAAGGCGCATCAGCTCCTGGGTGCCGCCACGCTGGTCGTTTTGCAGCGCGTCCTGCTCGTTGCGGTAGTGCTCGGCCTGAATGGTCAGTTCTTCCTTGCGTGCACTGGCGTAGTCCGACCAGGTGCCCAGCAGCGAATCCAGCAGCGGCGACAGGCGATGCAGTTTGCCGCGCAGGACATCGCGCTGTTTCACGCCGTTGGACAAGGCCTCCACCAGCGGCCCGGCGGCCACCAGCGAGTTGTAGTCCTGTTCCATGCGTCGTACATCACGGAAAGCTTCTTCGCACGCGGCGATGTAGTCCACGCTGCCGGAGCGCAGGCTGTGTTCGAACGCATCGAGGAACAGTTGCTTGAGCTTGGCCGCGGTGATTTCACGCATGTGCAGCAGGTTGATAAACAGTGCGCGGAAGGTCTTCAGGCTCTGCTCGCTGGTGGAGCGCAGCGGAATCAACGTCAGGTCCAGCGGGATCGACGTGTGGCCGCCCACCAGCAAACGGCGCAGTTCATCGGGCTTGAGTTCGTAGGCTTTCAGGCCTTCGCGCTCAAGGTTGGTGAACAATTCCTTCTGGCGCAGGCAGGTGTCGTTCTTCTGGTAGTGCGCCAGATCCAGCTTGCCGGCATAGGCAAAGAACTGGTGACCGAAACCGCCACCCGGGCCGCGACCTACCACGCCGATCACATGCGGGCCGTGGGGCAGGGACACTTCCACGAGGATGTAGCTGGTGTCGCTGGCAAAGTAGAACCGGCGCGATTGTTCCAGGGTGTACTTGCCGAAGCTCATGTCCGACATGCGTGCCAGGATCGGGAACTGCAAGGCGTTGATCGACGCAGATTTACCCAGGTTGTTCGCGCCATACACCGACAGCGGCTCTTCCAGCGGGAACAGGCCCAGGCTGTAGCCGGCGGTATTCAATAGGGCGAAGCGGCGGATGCCGTAGCGTTCCTTACTCATGCGTCGGTCTCCTGTTCTTCGGCAATGGCACGGGCCAGGGCGTCTTCTTCGCTTTCATCGGCAAAGTCGCTCAAGTCCAGCGGGTCATCGGTTTTCAGCAGTTTCTCATCGCTGTCTTCATCGATGATCACCGGTGCCGGCAACGGCAACACGCTGTGCACGCTGGCCGCCAGGTCGCGGTCCTGCTGCACCGAGAGGCACACGTCGAGGAAACGGTGCATTGGCGGCAGGAAGCGGTACACGCCGTTGTCTTCGCTGGCAAACCCGAGTTGGGTCATGCGGCGCATGATCTTTTCTTCGAGTTCTTCCTGGGTCTGCACCTCGGCCTGGATAAACAGGTCGCGGTACTTCTCCAGCAACGACGGCAGCTCATCGCGGCCCAGGCTGCCACCGTCGAGCACGGCAATCGGGTCGCGGCCCTGGTCGGCCAGGTGCTCGACGATGATGAAGGTGAACAGCGCCAGGCGTTGCGCGGTCTTGTTCACCTGCGCGGCGGCCACGGCGGTGTCCGGCACGAAGTAGTAGAAACCACGGGTGTCGCACACCAGTTCAAAGCCCAGGGCCTTGAACAGCGTGCGGTACTGGTCCTGGAAATTCGACAATTGCGCGTACAGCTCCGGGTCGCGGCGGCTGACGTGATAACCCTTGAACAGCTCGCGAAAGATCGGCGCCAGCTGGGACAGTTCGGAAAGATCAAGATGCATGAGGTGTGCTCGCGGAATTCTCGGTCGCTTCAACAGCGGCCGGGAGCAGGGCGAAGGAGCGCAGGCTGACCTGGTGCTCGTGTGTGTGGTAATCGCGGCGTTCCAGGCGTTCGCGCTTGAAGCGTTTTTCGCGGGACAGGCGTGAGAACCAGTACAGCAATTCGTCGGTGGCGCCGTTCGGTTCCTGCTCCAGCAGCCAGGTCATCAGGTCCGGCATCGGCAGCGCGTCTTCGCAGCGCTCGAGCATTTCCTTGACCGTGCGCGGTGCACGCTGGGCGTCGCCTTTGTAGGACTTGTGCGCTTTTGGAAACTTTGCCGGTTTCGGTTCGAAGTTCGCCAGTGCGTATACATAAGCTTCCACCTGGCTCGCGCTGCCGAGGAAGGTGCTTTGCGGCCGGGTGAACATCGGCATCGCCGCTTGCGGCACCGCGTCCAGGCCTTTGCGGCGGATCGCCGACAGGGCCAGCGCCGCGCCACGGGTCACGGCGTTGTGCCGGCGTGCTTCTTCACGCAGGGGCAGCAGCAGTTCCCGCGCATGGCGCAAGGTCAGCTGGGCGCTGGTCTGCATTTCGAGGATGCGCGCGTGGGTGCGCAGCAACATGTCGTCGTCCACCAGGTGGCCCAGGCGCTGTTGCTCGGTGAGCAGGCGCAGCAACACGTTTTCCACCTTGCGCACGCCTTGCTCGAAGGCGCCGTCGGCGTTTACCAGTTGGATCATCGGTTCGACGTATTCGTCCCAGGTCGCCAGGACCTCGGCGTAACGCTGGCGCAACGGGATCTGCCGGTCGCTGGTCTTGGCCCGGTCGGCCACGGCAGCGAGGGCCTGTTCGTCGTTGGCGAGTTTTTTCAGCACGTCCCGCACGCGCATGTCGAGCAAGCGCAGCTGGCGGGCGAGGTCGTGGCCATCACGGATGTCGAAGGCGTCCTGGATATAACCCGCCAGGCGCTCAAGGTGGCGCAGGTAGGCTTCGATTTCCAGGCACAGGCCAAGCCGGTGCTCCTTGCGAAGATAGGCCAGGAAGTCGTGGATCTGCGCATTGAGCTCGAAACGGTTCGGGCTCTTGGCGACAGGCACCAGGATATCCAGGCGAATCCACACGTCCAACAGGCTGGTAATGTCCTGTGGCGTGCTGTCCAGTTGTTGGGCGGCCAATTGTGCGCGCAGTTCGCCCAGGCTCAAGGTGCCTTGGTCGAAGTGTTCGCACAGTGGCTCAAGTAAGGCCCAGTGTTCGGCGAGGGCGCGCAGGACGCGCTTGGGTTCGATCATGGGAAAGGCCGCTGGTTGGCGATGAAAAGTCGCGATTGTACTGCATCGGGCGGGGGATTTATCCACAGCCGGTCAGTGCGCAGTGGGCGATTGTTGCCGAACAGCGGTAGAATCCCCGCTCTTTAGTTATCCACAAGTGGCCGAGCTGTGCTTATCGAGTCCCGACGTCGCGCTTACTTGACCGCCATGCAGGTGGTCAACTGGCTGCCCCGCACCGAACTACCGTTTGCCGCGCCGTCGCGGCCCGAGCTGCTGGAAGCGCTTGAGCCCTATGACGCATTCGAGGCGTCGGGAGAGGAGGCAGCGGCGCCGGTCGCTGTGACCAAGCCGCCTGCGCCCGTACGTCCGGTGGTAGAGCGCGCCAAGATCGAAGTGCCACGCCCTTCGACGGCGGCCAAGGCGCCCGTGGTAGCCGAGGAGGCTGCCCCAGTGGTCAAGGCCCCGGTCGTGCCGCCGCCGCGTTTTGCCCTGCAATTGCTGCGTGCCGGGCGCTGTCTGCTGCTGGTGGAACTGCCCACCGGCGAACGCTTCCAGACCCGCGACCCGGCCTACATGCTGCTCAAGGACATGCTGCGCGCCGCCGGCCTGCCCGACAGCCCGCAAATCATCGGCGACCCGGTGCGCTGGCCGCTCTTGGTACGTGGCAACATGAACCAGGGCCCCGAAGCCGCACGGGATTTTGTGCAAGGTTTTGTGTCGGCACGCCTGGAAGACGAACCCTGCGTGTGCCTGTGGCTGATCGGCCTGCCTGCCGTACGCTTCGCCGGCGAGGCCAATGCCGAAGCGTGGTACCGCGAGCTGCAGGTCGAAGGCCTGGGCTCGGTCTGGGCCCTGCCGGGCCTGGAATTATTAATGGAAGAGCCACAGCGTAAGGCTGATGTCTGGCAAGCCATGCGCCGGCTGATGGCGCGCTGGAAAACAACTGATGAGTGAGGCTTTATCCTTCCGCCCGATGACCGAGGCTGACCTCGACGCCGTGCTGAAAATCGAATACGCGGCGTTCAGCCACCCCTGGACCCGCGGAATCTTTCTCGATGGGCTGGGCAAGTACCAGATCTGGCTGATGTTCGAAGGCGAGCAGCAGGTGGGCCACGGCGTGGTCCAGATCATCCTCGATGAAGCGCATCTGCTGAACATCACCGTCAAACCCGAAAACCAGGGCCGTGGCCTTGGCCTGGCGTTGCTGGAGCACCTGATGTCCCGCGCCTACGCCGCCAGTGCCCGGGAGTGCTTCCTGGAAGTACGCGACAGCAACACCGGCGCCTTCCGCCTGTACGAGCGCTACGGCTTCAACGAAATCGGCCGCCGCCGGGATTACTACCCCGCCGTGGGTGGCCGCGAAGACGCGGTTGTCATGGCCTGCACCCTGGTCGACTAACCAACACGCCGCTGTAGGAGCCCGGCTTGCCGGCGATAGCGCCCTCAAGATCGCCATCGCCGGCAAGCCGGCTCCTACAGGTTGTGGTGGATAGTCGGTATGAAGGCGTGTCAGGGCTTACCGTCTATCGGGTCGACATCAGCCAATTCCGCCTCATCCAACCCATTCCCGCCGCCAATCTGATCTTCACCCACGATGCTCAAATCCCAATCGGCCTGATCACCCTCGCCCAGCTCGCGGGCATCCCGTGCACCGTCTTCATGGATCAGCGTTTCCGGGCTCATGTCATCGTCCGTCGACTCGTGATCATCGGTGGATCCGCCGGTAAGCCCGGCCTCACGCACCCGTTCGTCGGGCATCCGGTGTTCACGTTCACGCCGCGGGATCTCATCGCCGATCTCCGCCGTGGGTTCCTCTTCGTCAAAGTCCAGTTCGCGCATCGAACCCATGCGGTCTTCATTGTCATCAATGGGTTCCGGTTGCGTTGCACCGTAGGGACGTCGTGATTCAGTCATGGCCAATCCTCATACTGTGGGGCTTATAGTGTGTGGACAGGCGGCACGGCCCAAAGATTCAAGCGGATTCATGCTTGTTATTCAACGGCAGGGCGTGACCTGGACGTGGGGTTGTCAGTCACAAAACTGCGCATCATTCCTGAGGCTTTCCCTGATGAACGAACTACAAGACCTGCTTGATAACAACGAACGCTGGGCGGACGCGATCAAACAGGAAGATCCCGAATTCTTCGCCAAGCTTGCCCGCCAGCAAACCCCGGAATACCTGTGGATCGGCTGCTCCGACGCCCGGGTACCGGCCAACGAGATCGTCGGCATGCTGCCGGGTGATCTGTTCGTGCACCGCAACGTGGCCAACGTGGTGCTGCACACCGACCTCAACTGCCTGTCGGTCATCCAGTACGCGGTGGACGTGCTCAAGGTCAAACACATCCTGGTCACCGGCCACTATGGCTGCGGCGGCGTACGTGCCTCGATGCAGGACCGTCAGTTCGGCCTGATCGACGGCTGGTTGCGCACCATTCGTGACCTCTACTACGAAAACCGTGATCTGTTGGCCCAGCTGCCAACCGAAGAAGAGCGCGTCGACCGGATGTGCGAGCTGAACGTGATCCAGCAGGTGGCCAACGTCGGGCATACCAGCATTGTGCAAAACGCCTGGCACCGTGGGCAGA
The DNA here is from genome assembly GCF_059419385.1 of Pseudomonas sp. GW821-FHT05H12. Lineage (NCBI taxonomy): Bacteria > Pseudomonadati > Pseudomonadota > Gammaproteobacteria > Pseudomonadales > Pseudomonadaceae > Pseudomonas > Pseudomonas sp. GW821-FHT05H12. The sequence goes on from NZ_JBWKRS010000005.1 coordinate 11,342, forward strand.
GCCTGTCGATCCATGGCTGCATCTATGGCATCAAGGACGGTCGCTGGAAGAGTTTGAACACCACCATCAGTGGTTTCGAGCAGCTACCGCCGCAATATCGTCTGCGCCCGCTGGGCGAAGCTTAAGGCCGGTTACGTTCGTACCATTGCCTGCCTTCGGCGTTCGGGGCTTCCGCGTTGCCGGTGATCCAGCCCCGGCAGTTCGGCTCGCCGCACTGGCAGGCGAATTGCCGGAACAGCACGTCCTCGGTGGTGGCGTAATCCATGGTCAGCTGTTCGCCTGCCGGGATATGACGTACGGTCCAGGCCTCCAGGTAATGCAAGTCGAGGAACACGTTCGGATTGCACGAATGCATGACCAGGCCTGTGAACCAGCAGTCGTACAGGTGGATGCGTGGGGATAACCGCAACGTGTGCACGCGTCGTTCGCTCAGTGCATAGCCGGAGATCTTGGCGATGCACACGCGGCTGTCGAAGGCGACGAGCGTTCGGATACCGGTTTGCATGCCATTGGCCATTTGCATCACTTCAAAATGCTCCGTCGTGGGGTAACCCAGGCCCAGTAACAGCTTGAAGGGATAAAGGTAATTGCTCTTGGCTTTTTTGGCCTTGTCCTTGGCTTGAGTGTTCATGACTCTCCTGGCTTAGGCTGCATCGACCTGCGGAGAGTGTCTGACTGCCAGTCTTGCAGCGAATGGGCGCACTTCAAGACTTGCTCAAGTTACAACCAATTTCTACTGTCAAATCTGACAGTAGAAATTGGTTTTTTTTTGTGCGCCCTACAGCGCTGGGGCAGTGACGGAAGGGGCGGGAGCGGCGCTTTTCAGCTGTTTAAGCTGGGCTTTGACAGGCGGCGTGGCGCATTTGGCGTTGGCTTGCTCCGGCGGCAAGTTGCGCACCGAGGTGTAGAACAGTTCACAGGTCTGTTCCTTGCGGGTGACCTGCCAGGTGTTCATGCAGGCCTTGAGCAATACATTCGGATCGCTCGCCGGTTTCTGTCCCATCCCGGCCTGCCAGCAAGCGGCGCTCAGGTCCTGGCCCATCACTTTCAAACCGGCTTCATCGGCCTTTTGTTCGTTACCGTCATAGGTGGCCGGATCGGCCGCGTACCAGATGTAACTGGGGTGGTTGGCGCCCAGCACCGACACGGTTTTACCTGTCGCCGGGCTGATCTGCGCCAGGCCCAGCACGCCCACGGTCTGGCCATATTGCTGTTTGATCCAGCTGCGCACCGGCGCGCCGAACGCCACCATTGGCAATGAGCCGTTGGGTTGCAGGCTCAACTCCTTGACCATGCGCGTCTGGTAGTCAGCGAAGTAGCTGTAGACGTTTTCCAGGTCCTTGCCGGCGTTGGACGGCGCGGCAATCGGGGCGATATCGATGATGGTCTGGTACGCCGGTGTTTCGGTGGCCGGGATGCCATTGTCGGTCAGCAGTGTCGCCCAGCGGTCGGTGGTCGCCGACTCCAGGTAATCCTGGGCCTGGGTCAGTGAGTAATCGGGTGGAAAGTGCAGCAGCTCGATGCTTTTGCGGTTTTCCAGGGCCATGCCCAGCGGCAGGAACAGGTACCAGTTATAGGCCCACTTGCCGTCGGTATTGAGCTTGCTGGCGCCCTGGTAGGCCAGGTCGGCGGTGTTGAGTAGCGTGGTCAGCGGTTGGCCGTAGTTGTCGGGCACGCCACTGAAGGTGGCCGACACCTGCCCATCATGGGTCTTCACACTGACTTTGGCCCGGCTGTAACCGTCTCGCTGCAGGCTCTGGTTCAAATAATGCTCGGCGGTCTGCTCCAGCGTCCACGGGCGCAAGCAGATCACGTTGCAGTTATTGGGAAAAGCGAACAGCTGGGTCACACGTTGCGTGCTGCCCAGCGGTACTTCGATGTCGGCCTGTACGACCGCACTGGCCATCAGTGCGGCCAGGGTGAAGGACAACCTGGTCGGTTTAAACATTGTCTGTTCCTTGTCAGCGAAAGCCCGTCTGCGCGGGGTGAAAGCCCACGTGCACACAGTAGCGGTTGACCAGGAAAACCGCGTGCTAAATCGCCAGCTGTGTCGCTATTGGATAAGAAAACCTACAGGGTGAACTGCAATGCGTTGCTCAGATCACCCATCGGCTTCTGGCCACGGGCGATCATCGCGTCATCACGCTGCTTGAGGCCGTCCAGGGTCTCCAGCTGGAACACACGGGTGATCAGGCGCAGGATCGACGCCGTGTCGTAAACCGTGTGGTCCACAGTGCCTTTGCGTGCGAATGGCGACACCACCAGCGCCGGAATCCGGGTGCCAGGGCCCCAACGGTCGCCTTTTGGCGGTGCCACGTGGTCCCACCAGCCGCCGTTTTCATCGACGGTCACCACCACCACCATGTTTTTCCACTGCGGGCTTTCTTGCAGCACCTTCAGGGCGCGGGCGATATGGCGGTCGCCCGAGGCCACGTCGGCGTAGCCTGCGTGCATGTTCAGGTTGCCCTGGGGCTTGTAGAAGCTCACGGCAGGCAGCTTGCCGGCCTGGGCATCGGCGAAAAACTTGTTGGTGCTCGACTCATCGCCCAAACCGCCGTCACGCAGGCGCTTGTCCCGCTCGGCGCGGTTTTCCGGCCCCTGTTTCTTGAAGTAGTTGAACGGCTGGTGGTGGTACTGGAAGTTCGGGATCTTGGGGATGCCGCCCGAGTCCTTGAACTGATCCAGCGTGGCCTGCCATGCCCCGGCGTACCACGCCCAGTCGACGTTCTTTTTCGACAGCTTGTCGCCAATGTGCTCGTGGGTTTGCGGCACCAGCACGTTGGGCAGGTCGGGTTTGGAGTAGTCCGGGTTTTCCGGGTCGCGAATCCACGTTGGCCAGTAAGGCGGGGCCAGGGTATTTACGCCGTAGCCGTCCGGGGTCAGCGCGCTGGGGCCGAACTGCGGCGGGCCGGTCATGGCGCTGGCCGGGGATTTGTCCAGGGGCTTGAGACGCGGGTCGGTCGGGTCATCGCTTTGCAGCGTGGCGATCTGTGCCTTGGCCACCGATTGCGCGGCATTCGGATAAAACGGTGCCGTGGCGCTGATCAGGTACTGGTGGTTGAGGAACGAGCCACCAAATGCACCCTGGAAGAAGTTATCGCAGAGCACAAATTCCTTGGCCACATCCCACAACCGCAGGGAGTACCGGCTCTGGGCGTAATACCCCATCACCAGGCCACCGGAGTCAGCCCAGGCGACAAAGTTGTCGTTTTTGCCGCCGTTGATCTGCATCTGGTTCTGATAAAACACGTGCCACAAGTCGCGGGTCACCAGGCTCAGGGGCAGGTCTTCAGCGTTCGGGCCCTTGAGGGCGAAAGGCGCGTTGGGCAGGTTTTCCTGGAATTGCACTTCGCTGGGGTAGGTCACCCCGTCCACGCTTTGCGGGCCTACTTGCAACACACCGCCCCAGGCGGGCGGCAGGGTGGTCAGCAGGCTGCCGTCACGGTCGCGTTGCTGCACGTCGGCCGCAGAGAGGGCTGACAGTGGCTTCTCGACGCCAGGGAAGTCGGCAAACAGGTTGTTGAAACTGCGGTTCTCGGCGTAGATCACCACCACGGTTTTCACCTGGTCGTGCAGGGCCTTGTCCAGCTCTTGCGGAGTGAGCGGTCGCGCCACCGGCTTGCCCGGTGCTTCGCTGGTTTTGCCGCACGCACTCAAGGTTGCGCCGACCCCCAGCACTGCCGCGCCTCCCAGGAAACGCCGGCGGCTGGTGTCTACCGGCGCCGGGTCTGCGGAATCGGGGGAAGGGCGGTCTTCGTGCTCATCACTCATTGTTGGGAGTCCCTGTCGAGGTGTTGCAAGATATTTCGCAGGACGGTAACAACGCAATGTGACGGAAAGAAGACAGCGGTTTGAATCAGAGGATCAGAGCAGGCGCAGGGCCAATTGGGCACCAGCGCGCAAGTACTCCACCTGTGCCGTCACCGCATCCTTGACGATGGCTTCGCCGGTGTCAGTCAGCTTGGCTTTTTTTGCATCGATGACACTGGTCTGCAACAGCTGCATGGCCACGTCGATCGATTTCTGGAACGCGGTCACGTTGTTATGCAGGCCAAACTCCTTGATGACGGTGGCCATGCGGCGATCAGCGTCGTCACGCAAGGCCCTGTACTCAGTGACCGAGACGGTGTCGTCCTGGTAGATATCAGTGATCAACTCTTCCAGTGATTTGGATAGGGGCGTCATCGGATTTTCCTTGGTGTTGGGTGAGGGAGGAATCCGAATCAGATTAATCAAAGGCCCTGGCGGAAGGAGTCAGGGGTTGTCGTTGCCGGGTGTACGACAACCCCACGTGATCAATGAGACGTTGCTATCAAGGCATGACCGGTGGCAGATATTTCAATGTAGTCCCCAGTGCCCACAACAGGAACAGCACCAACGGCGTGTGCACCAGCAACTGCACAAACGAGAACCCAATCAGGTCCCGTGCCTTCAACCCCAGTACGCCCAGCAGCGGCAACATATAGAACGGGTTGATCAGGTTCGGCAGCGCCTCGGCAGCGTTGTAGATCTGCACCGCCCAGCCCAGGTGGTATTGCAGGTCATTGGCCACCTGCATCACGTAAGGCGCTTCGATGATCCACTTGCCGCCGCCCGACGGGATAAAGAAGCCGAGCACCGCCGAGTACACGCCCATCAACAAGGCATAGGTGTCGTGGGAGGCAATGGAGGTGAAGAACAGCGAGATATGGTGCGCCAGGGTCTGGCCGTCGCCGCCCTTGACCACGGTCATCAGCGCCGCAATCGAGCCATACAGCGGGAACTGGATCAGCACGCCCGTGGTGGTCGGCACCGCACGGGCCACGGCATCAAGGAAGCTGCGCGGGCGCCAGTGCAGCAGTGCACCGACCATGATGAACAGGAAGTTGTAGGTGTTCAGCCCCGAGATGGCGCTGATCGCCGGCTTGGTCGAAAACTCGTGGAACAACCAACCGGCCGCCAGCAACGCCAGCAGAATGGTCAGCAACGGGCTGTGTTCCAGCCATTCGCCCGGGCGAGTCGGTGCTTGCACCTTGGGCAGATTGAACGCCGGGTCGACGCCGCAAGCCTTGGCATCACGGGCGCTGTTCGGCCCGGGTGCGGTGGCGTAGGCAATAATCAGCGAGACCACAATCAGCGCCAACAGCAGCACGCCCGATTGCCACAGGAAGATGGTGTCGGTGAACGGGATCACCCCGGTAATCGACAAAATCGACGGCGGCAGGCTGGCCGGGTTGGCCTGCAGTTGCGCGGCCGACGACGACAGCCCCAAGGCCCACACGGCCCCAAGACCCAAGTAGGCCGCAGCGCCGGCAGCACGGTAATCCATGCGCAAATCGGTGCGACGGGCCAGCGCACGCACCAGCAAACCGCCGAACACCAGGGACAGGCCCCAGTTCAGCAGGGAGGCAACCATGGAGATCAACGCCACCCACGCCACGGCCGAGCGGCCGTTCTTCGGGATGCGCGCCAGGCGATCGATCAGCTTCACCGCAGGTGGAGAGCTGGCGACCACGTAACCGCCGATCACCACAAAGGCCATCTGCATGGTGAACGGAATCAGGCTCCAGAACCCGTCACCAAAGGCCTTGGCGGCTTCGGCCGGCGCAGCGCCCATGCCCAGGGTCGCCACGGCGACAATGATCACGGCGAGGGCGGCGAACACCCAGGAGTCAGGAAACCAGCGTTCGGCGAAGTTGGAACAACGCAGGGCAAATCGGGCATAGCGGCTTTCTTCGATAGCATCGGCCACGAGTCATTCCTCTTGTATTTATTATGGGTGTTGGCAGTTTTACGGCATGTTCCGCTACGGCCATTGATATGGGAATGCAGTTATCTTCATCGATCAATGAGGAAAACAAATATATCTGTCGTGATTGCCATCACTCGGCCCAACTCATAACCTGCACGCCATTTTGTTTGTCTGCCGAGCCTTGTCATGACTGCCACCTCTTTCCCACGGGCGCAGCGTTTTTCCCGCTCCGACTACAAAACCCTGGGCCTGGCCGCCCTGGGCGGGGCCCTGGAAATCTACGACTTCATCATCTTCGTGTTCTTCGCGCTGACCCTCAGCCAACTGTTCTTCCCCCCGGAAATGCCCGAATGGCTGCGCCTGCTGCAAAGCTTCGGTATTTTCGTCACCGGCTACCTGGCGCGGCCGCTGGGCGGCATCCTGATGGCACATTTTGCCGATCATCTGGGGCGCAAACGGGTGTTCAGCCTCAGCATCCTGATGATGGCGTTGCCCTGCCTGCTGATTGGCGTCATGCCAACCTATGCGCAAATCGGCTATTTCGCCCCATTGATTCTGCTGGCGCTGCGCGTGCTGCAAGGCGCCGCCGTGGGCGGTGAAGTGCCGAGCGCCTGGACCTTCGTCGCCGAACACGCGCCGAGAAACCATCGCGGCTACGCCCTGGGCTTCCTGCAAGCCGGCCTGACCTTTGGTTACCTGCTGGGCGCGCTGACCGCCACCTTGCTGGCGCAAGTCTTCACCCCGGCCGAAATCCTCGACTACGCCTGGCGCTTCCCCTTCCTGCTCGGCGGTGTGTTCGGCGTGATCGGCGTGTGGCTGCGCCGCTGGCTCAGCGAAACCCCGGTGTTTCTTGAAATGCAGGCCCGCCGCCAGGCCGCCGCCGAACTGCCGCTGCGCACCGTATTGCGCGACCACCGCGCCGTGCTGCTGCCGGCGATGATCCTCACCTGCGTGCTCACCTCCGCCGTGGTGGTGCTGGTGGTCATCACCCCTACCATGATGCAGAAAACCTTCGGCATGAGCCCCAGCCACACCTTTGCCTTGAGCGCCTTGGGCATCGTGTTCCTGAACATCGGCTGCGTGCTTGCCGGCCTGTTGGTGGACCGCATCGGCGCCTGGCGCGCGGTGCTGGTCTACAGCCTGCTGTTACCGGTGGGGGTTGCTGTGTTGTACGCCAGCCTCATCGCCGGTGGCGTCTGGCTGGGCGCGGCGTATGCCGTGGCGGGCTTGAGTTGCGGGGTGGTGGGCGCGGTACCGTCGGTGATGGTCGGCCTGTTTCCGGCGCAGGTGCGGGTGTCGGGCATTTCCTTCACCTACAACATTGCCTACGCACTGTGGGCGAGCACCACGCCGCTGCTGTTGATCGCGCTGATGCCGACCAGCCCGTGGATCTGCGTGGGCTATTGCGTGGTGATGGGGGCGGTGGGCGTGGTGAGTGTGGCGCTGTTTGGCAAGCGCCACACCTTGGCTGCGTAGGGCTCAGGTCAGGAAATGCCAGAGCAACAACGTACCGATCAAGCCGACGACTGAAACGATGGTCTGCAACACCGACCACACCCAGATCGTCTGCTTCAACTGCAGGCCGAAATACTCGCGCACCATCCAGAACCCGGCGTCGTTGACGTGGCAGAAGAACACCGAGCCGGCGCCAATCGCCAGGGCCACCAGTGAGCTTTGCGTGGCCGCCAGCCCGGCCATCATCGGCGCGAGGATGCCCGCCGTCGTGGTGGTGGCGACGGTGGCCGAGCCGGTGGCCTGGCGCAAGGCCACGGCGATCAACCACGCCAGCAGCAGGTACGGCATGTGCGCGCCTTCGGCGACCTTGCTGATGGTCTGGCTGACGCCCGCGTCCAGCAAGGTTTGCTTGAGGCCGCCACCGGCGCCGATGGTCAGCAGCAACACGGCGATCGGCGCCAGGGCCTTGCGCAGGGTGTTGCCGACTTCGGCACGCGGCATGCCGGCCGCCCAGCCCAGGCAGATCACGGCCGCAATCACCGCCAGGCCGAGGGCGATCAGCGGTTCACCGAGGAACTTCAAGGTCAACGCCACCGGGCTCTCCGGTGACATGGCGACCTTGGCCAGGGTGCTGCCGAGCATCAGGATCACCGGCAACAAAATAATCAGCAACGACACGCCGAAGCTCGGCTGGCGCGGCGCCTTGGGCGGTGCGCTGAACAGCGCGCCGATGTCGGCCGGTTCATCCACGTGCAGGCGCTTGGACAGCCAGTTGCCGTAAATCGGGCCGGCGAGGATCACCGCCGGCACCGCCAGGCAGAAGCCCAGCAACATGGTCAGGCCCAGGTCCGCGTGCAACGCACCCACTGCAATCAGTGGGCCCGGGTGCGGTGGCATCAGGGCGTGCAGGGTGGTCATGCCTGCCAGCGCCGGGATGGCGATTTTCAGCAGCGGCAGGTTCGAACGTTTAGCCATCACGAAGATGATCGGCACCATCATCACCAGGCCCACTTCGAAGAACAGCGGCAAGCCGATCACCATGGCCACCAGCGCCATCACCCAGGGCAATGACTTGCCCTTGCCCAGGCCAAGCAGGGTGGTGGCGATGCGGTCGGCGGCGCCGGATTCCGCCATCAGCGCGCCGAGCATCGAGCCCAGGGCAATGATGATGCCGGCTTCACCGAGGATTGCACCGGCACCCTTGCTGAACGCCTTGGCGACCTCCTCCGGTGGCAGCCCGGCGCCGACACCGGCGATGAAGGTGCCGATCAGGATCGACAGGAACGGCGGCAGCTTGGTCGCGCTGATCAGCACGATGATGCTGGCGATGGCCAGCAGTACACAAAACATGAGGCGGGTGTCGTGAACCATCCACGCGGCAGTCGATAACTCCAAAACGGGACTCCTTATCGAACAGGTTGGCTAATTTGTTTCTTTTTGTTTCCTGCACGAAAAGCATACCTGATAGAACCGTGGCAGAGCGCCCGTGTGCGATTTTGGTGCGCCAAAAAATAACGCCGGACTGGCGGCCGGATGACAAATCCGCAAGGCATGCCACTTTTTTGCATCAGGACTCTATCTTTGTAGGAGCCGGCTTGCCGGCGATGACGCCCGCAAGGTCGGCGCAACGGCCAAAACCGTTATCGCCGGCAAGCCGGCTCCTACATGACGAATCAGGAGTACCGCCCCATGAGCGCAGGACACAACCACGCCCAGGTACGCGCCGGCCACGAGCGCAAGTTATGGATGGCCCTGGGCCTGACGGGCAGCTTCATGATCGCTGAAGTGATCGGCGCCTTCGTCACCGGCAGCCTGGCACTGTTGTCCGACGCCGCGCACATGATGACCGACGCCCTGGCCCTGGCGATCTCCCTGGTGGCCATCCAGGTCGCCAAGCGCCCGGCCGACCGCAAGCGCACTTTCGGTTATGCGCGCTTCGAGATACTGGCAGCGGCGTTCAATGCGTTGCTGTTATTCGCTGTAGCGTTCTACATCCTGTATGAGGCGTACCAACGGTTGCAGGCGCCGGCCGAGATCCAGTCCACCGGCATGTTGGTGATTGCAGTGCTGGGGCTGATCGTCAACCTGATCTCCATGCGCCTGCTCAGCGCCGCCAGCGGCGAGAGCCTCAACGTCAAGGGCGCCTACCTGGAAGTGTGGAGTGACATGCTCGGCTCCATCGGCGTGATCATCGCGGCGGTGGTGATCATGCTCACCGGCTGGGGCTGGGTCGACTCGCTGGTGGCGGCCGCCATCGGCTTCTGGGTGTTGCCACGCACCTGGACGCTACTCAAGGAAAGCATGAACGTGCTGCTGCAAGGTGTGCCGGACGGCGTTGATATCGATCAGGTCGAGCAGGGCATTCGTAGCGTGCCTGGGGTGAGGGACGTGCACGACTTGCACATCTGGGCCCTGACCAGCGGCAAGAATGTGCTGAGCACGCACTTGGTCGCCGATGCGTCCCAAGGCTCCGAGCAACAGATCCTCAGTCGAGTGACGAAGTTGCTGCACGAACAATTCGATATTTCCCACGCCACCATTCAGGTCGAGGGCGAAGGGTTTCAGCACGATGAGCATGACGAGGTGCATGCCTGACGGATTTGTAATCTTTGCTCCACCGCCGCGATAAGTGCTGAACGCTACATTGCCCCCGCTGGGAAACCTCAGCAACTTCATGGGCGTGGAACTCTCGTTATGGCACTTTCGCTTAGAACACTGTTGGGGGCGGCCGCCTTGTGGGCCGCCGCCAGTGCCGTCCAGGCACAAACCCTCACCCTCGACTCGGCCCTGCAAACCGCCTTCGCCAACAACCCGGACCTGGCGGCGGCGCAATGGGAAATCGACATCGCCAGGGGCGGTCGCCAGCAAGCGGGGTTGATCCCCAACCCGGTCGCTTCGCTGGATGCCGAAGACACCCGTCGCGATACCCGCACCACCACCCTCAAGCTCAGCCAAACCCTGGAACTGGGTGGCAAGCGTGGCGCGCGTATCGACGTTGCGACGCGGGCCCAGGACGCGGCGGCGCTGACCTTGGAGCAGCGGCGCAACGGCCTGCGCGCCGAGGTGATCGACAGCTATTACAGCGCCCTGCGCGCTCAGGAACGCCTTGACCTGGCGCAGCGCTCGCTGGCCCTGGCCGAGCGCGGCCTGGTGGTCGCCAATGGGCGCGTGACCGCAGGTAAATCGTCGCCGGTGGAAGCGACCCGCGCCCAGGTGCAATTGTCGGAAATACGCCTGGAACTGAACCGCGCCGAGGTCGGCCTCACTGACGCCTATCGTCGCCTGGCCGCCAGCACCGGCAGCGCCGCCACCGACTTCCAGGCCGTTGCCGCGCCAGCCCAAGTGGTGCCGCAATTACCGGCTTCGGCGCAGTTGCTGGCGCGTCTGGAACACACCACCGAGCTGCGCCTGGCCGAATTGCAGATCTTGCAAAGTGAAGCCAGCGTAGGCCTGGAAAAAGCCCAGCGCATTCCCGACCTCGACCTGTCCATCGGCAGCCAATACGACGCCAGTGTGCGCGAACGAGTGAACCTGATCGGCGTGTCGATGCCGATCCCATTGTTCAACCGCAACCAGGGCAACGTACTCGCCGCCAGCCGTCGTGCCGACCAGGCCCGCGACCTGCGCAACGCCACTGAACTGCGCCTGCGCACCGAAACCCGCCAGGCCCTGGACCTGTGGCAAACCGCGAACACCGAAGTGCGTGCTTTCAACCAACAGATCCTGCCCGCTGCCCAGAGCGCAGTGGACAGCGCCACCCGTGGTTTTGAGATGGGCAAGTTCAACTTCCTCGACGTACTTGACGCCCAGCGCACCTTGATCGCAGCCCGCACCCAATACCTCGCGGCCACCGCCCAGGCCACCGACGCCTGGGTGCGCATCGAACGAATCTACGGCGACCTCGCCCGGTTTTGATTTTCTGGAGTCCTCTATGAACCCTAAACATGGCGTGGCGCTTGCCGTCGCCCTCGGCCTGATGCTGTCCGGTTTTGCCAAGGCCGACGAAGAAGAAGGCGCACTTGAACTCACCGAACAGCAGATCCAGGCGGCCGGCATTCAGCTGGCTCAGGCGCAGCCCCGTGCGATCAGCACGATGCTCACGCTGCCCGGCGAAGTGCGTTTCGACGAAGACCGTACCTCGCACATCGTGCCCCGTGCGGCAGGCGTGGTGGAGTCGGTGAAAGTCAATCTTGGCCAGTCAGTAAAGAAGGGCGAGCTGTTGGCGGTGATCGCTAGCCAGCAGATTTCCGATCAGCGCAGCGAGTTGGCGGCCAGCGAGCGTCGTGTCGAACTGGCGCGCACCACCTTCCAGCGTGAGCGCCAGTTGTGGCAGGACAAAATCTCCGCCGAGCAGGATTACCTGCTGGCGCGCCAGGCCCTGCAGGAAGCTGAAATCGCCCTGAACAATGCGCGCCAGAAGATGAACGCCCTCAGCGGCAGCGCGGTGTTGGTGGGCGGCAATCGCTATGAGTTGCGTGCGCCGTTCGCCGGCACCGTGGTGGAAAAACACCTGGGCGTGGGCGAGGTGGTCAGCGAAACCAGCAACGCCTTTACCCTCTCGGACCTGTCCCAGGTGTGGGTCACCTTCGGCGTGTTTCCCAAGGACTTGAACAAGGTGCGTGTCGGCAAGCCGGTGACCGTCAGCTCCACGGAGATGGGCACCGACGTGCAAGGCACCGTGGCCTATGTCGGTAACCTGCTCGGTGAGCAAACCCGCACCGCCACCGTGCGCGTGACCGTGCCCAACCCCGATGACGCCTGGCGCCCGGGCCTGTTTGTGTCGGTGCAGGTGGCGACCGACACCTACCAGGCCAAGGTCACCGTGCCGCAGGCCGCGATCCAGACCGTCGAGGACAAACCCTCGGTATTCGTGCGCACGCCCGACGGTTTTATCACTCGCCATCTGGAACTGGGCGTCAGCGAAAACGGTTATGTCGAAGTGCGCCAGGGCCTCGACGCCGGGGCGCAGGTGGCCACGGTCGGCAGCTTCATCCTCAAGTCCGAACTGGGCAAAGGCTCGGCCGAACACGCCCATTGATCCTGCGAGTGATTCCCCATGTTTGAACGCCTTATCCAATTTGCCATCGAGCAGCGCATCATCGTGCTGCTGGCGGTGCTGTTGATGGCCGGTGTCGGCATCGCCAGCTATCAGAAGTTGCCCATCGATGCGGTGCCCGACATCACCAACGTGCAGGTGCAGATCAACTCCGCAGCGGCCGGTTACTCGCCGCTGGAAACCGAACAGCGCATCACCTTTCCCATCGAAACCGCCATGGCCGGGCTGCCGGGGTTGCAGCAGACCCGTTCGCTGTCGCGCTCCGGGCTGTCTCAGGTGACGGTGATTTTCAAAGACGGCACCGACCTGTTCTTCGCCCGCCAATTGGTCAACGAGCGCCTGCAAGTGGCTCGCGGGCAGTTGCCCGACGGTATCGAAACCGCCATGGGGCCGATCTCTACGGGCCTGGGGGAAATTTTCCTGTGGACCGTGGAGGCCAAGGACGGCGCACTCAAGGACGACGGCACGCCCTACACCCCGACTGACCTGCGGGTGATCCAGGACTGGATCATCAAGCCGCAACTGCGCAACGTGCCGGGCGTGGCCGAGATCAATACCATCGGCGGTTTCGCCAAGGAGTATCAGATCGCCCCCGACCCTAAGCGCCTGGCCGCCTACAACCTGACCTTGGGCGATCTGGTCACAGCGCTGGAGCGCAACAACGCCAACGTCGGCGCCGGGTATATCGAGCGCAGCGGCGAGCAGTTGTTGATCCGCGCGCCGGGCCAGGTGGCGTCTGTCGACGACATTGCCAATATCGTGATCACCACCTCGGACGGCACGCCGATTCGCGTGCGCAACGTGGCGCAGGTCGACATCGGCCGCGAGTTGCGCACGGGGGCGGCCACCGAAAACGGCCGGGAAGTGGTGCTGGGCACGGTGTTCATGCTGATCGGCGAAAACAGCCGCACGGTGTCCCAGGCGGTGGCGAAGAAACTTGAGGAGATCAATCGCTCGCTGCCCGAAGGCGTGGTAGCGGTCACCGTTTACGACCGCACCAACCTGGTGGAAAAAGCCATCGCCACCGTGAAGAAAAACCTCTTCGAAGGGGCGCTGCTGGTGGTGGCCGTGCTGTTCCTGTTCCTGGGCAACATTCGTGCGGCACTGATCACCGCGATGGTGATTCCGCTGGCGATGCTGTTCACCTTTACCGGGATGTTCACCAACAAGGTCAGCGCCAACCTGATGAGCCTTGGCGCGCTGGACTTCGGCATCATCGTCGACGGCGCGGTGGTGATTGTCGAAAACGCCATTCGCCGCCTGGCCCACGCGCAACAACGTCACGGGCGATTGCTGACGCGCAGCGAACGCCTGCACGAAGTGTTCGCCGCCGCCAAGGAAGCGCGGCGTGCGCTGATCTTCGGGCAGTTGATCATCATGGTGGTGTACCTGCCGATCTTCGCCCTCACCGGGGTGGCCGGGAAGATGTTCCACCCGATGGCGTTCACCGTGGTGATCGCCTTGTTCGGCGCGATGATCTTGTCGGTGACCTTCGTGCCGGCGGCCATCGCGTTGTTCGTCACCGGCAAGGTCAAGGAAGAAGAAAACCTGGTGATGCGCACCGCACGCCGCGCCTATGCGCCGGTGCTCGATTGGGTGATGGCGCGCCGTCCGCTGGTGTTTGGCTTGGCGGTGTTGACCATCGTGGGTTCGGGCTGGGTCGCCAACCGCATGGGCAGCGAGTTTATCCCCAGCCTCAGCGAAGGCGACTTCGCCCAGCAAGCCCTGCGCGTACCCGGCACCAGCCTCACGCAATCGGTGCAGATGCAGCAGCAATTGGAAAAAACCTTGATGGCCCAGGTGCCGGAAATCGAGCGGGTGTTTGCACGCACCGGCACGGCGGAAATCGCCTCGGACCCCATGCCGCCGAACATTTCCGACAGCTACGTGATGCTCAAGCCGAAGGACCAGTGGCCGGACCCGAAAAAGTCCCGCGAAGCCCTGGTCGCCGATATCCAGCGTGCCAGTGCAATTGTGCCGGGCAGTGCGTATGAACTGTCGCAACCGATCCAGCTGCGCTTCAACGAGCTGATTTCGGGCGTGCGCAGCGATGTGGCGGTGAAGGTGTTTGGCGATGACATGGCGGTGCTGAACAGGACCGCCGCTGAAATCGCCGAGACCTTGCAAACCCTCAACGGTGCCTCGGAGGTAAAGGTGGAGCAGACGTCCGGCCTGCCGGTACTGACCATCAATATCGACCGCGACAAGGCCGCGCGTTTTGGCCTGAATGTGGGCGATGTGCAGGACACCATTGCCGTCGCCGTTGGCGGGCGCCAGGCCGGCACGCTGTACGAAGGCGACCGCCGTTTTGACATGGTCGTGCGTTTGTCTGACGCGTTGCGCACCGACATTGACGGCTTGTCACGGTTGTTGATCCCGGTGCCGGCGTTGGCCAGCAATGCCTCGGGGCAATTGGGGTTTATTGCGTTGTCCCAGGTGGCCAGCCTGGACCTGGTGCTTGGCCCCAATCAAATCAGCCGCGAGAACGGCAAGCGCTTGGTGATCGTCAGTGCCAATGTGCGTGGGCGTGACATTGGCTCGTTTGTGGATGAGGCCGAGGCGGCCATTACCGCGCAAGTCAAGGTGCCAGCCGGTTACTGGACCACCTGGGGTGGCCAGTTCGAACAATTGAAAGAAGCCTCCGAGCGTTTGCGCATCGTGGTGCCGGTGGCCTTGCTGCTGGTGTTCGGGTTGCTGTTCATGATGTTCAACAACCTCAAGGATGGGTTGCTGGTGTTTACCGGCATTCCGTTCGCGTTGACCGGTGGGATCATGGCGCTGTGGCTGCGTGATATTCCGCTGTCGATCTCGGCGGGAGTGGGGTTTATCGCGTTGTCTGGTGTGGCAGTGCTCAACGGGCTGGTGATGATTGCGTTTATCCGCAACCTGCGCGAGGAGGGGCGTTCGTTGTCGGTCGCGATCCACGAAGGCGCGCTGACACGCTTGCGCCCGGTGTTGATGACAGCGCTGGTGGCGTCCCTCGGCTTCATCCCCATGGCGCTGGCCACCGGCACCGGCGCCGAAGTGCAGCGCCCGTTGGCGACGGTGGTGATCGGCGGCATCATCTCCTCCACCTTGCTGACCTTGCTGGTGCTGCCGGCCCTCTACCAATGGGCCCATCGCAAAGAAGAGTCATGAAACACCACAGACAACATGTAGGAGCTGGCTTGCCGGCGATGCAGGCGCCTCGGTGTATCAGTGGCAGCGCAGTGATGCCATCGCAGGCAAGCCAT
>NZ_JBWKRS010000005.1:26914-245520 GCF_059419385.1 Pseudomonas sp. GW821-FHT05H12
AGCTCCCACAGGGAATTGCGTTGTTCTTGTGTAGGAGCCGGCTTGCCGGCGATGCAGGCGCCTCGGTGTATCAGTGGCAGCGCAGTGATGCCATCGCAGGCAAGCCAGCTCCCACAGGGAATTGCGTTGTTCTTGTGTAGGAGCCGGCTTGCCGGCGATGCAGGCGCCTCGGTGTATCAGTGGCGGCGCAGTGATGCTATCGCTGGCAAGCCAGCTCCTACAGGATGCGCGTCTGATTTATAGGGGGAAGACCAGCCGGAACAAAGTGAAGCCACCGGGCAGGCTACGCACATCAGCCTGGCCCTGGTGCAGGCTCATGATCGAACGCACGATGGCCAGCCCCAAACCGGTACCGCCTTCGGTGCGGGCGCGGCTGCTGTCGACACGGTAGAAACGTTCGAACAGGTGAGGCAAATGTTGCGCTTCGATCCCCGGGCCCGGGTTGCTCACCGACACCGAAGCGTGATTGCCATAGGCCTCCACCAACAACGAAATGTGTGAGCCTTGCGGAGTGTGGCGGATCGCATTGGACAGCAGGTTGGAAAGGGCGCGCTGGATCATCAGGCGGTCGCCTTGCACCTGGGCATCGCCGCTCAAGGTCAGGGTCAGCTGCTTGTCCTCGGCGCTCAGGGCGAACAGCTCCATCACCCGGTGGGCTTCGTCGGCCAGTGAAACAGCAGTGAACGAAGCCCGCGCGGCGGGGTGGCTCACCTGGGCCAGGAACAGCATGTCGGAGACGATGCGCGCCAAGCGCTCCAGCTCTTCGGTGTTGGATTCGAGCACCGCCTTGTATTCCTCAGGCGGCCGCTGGCGCGACAGCGTCACCTGGGCCTTGCCCATCAGGTTGGTCAGGGGCGCACGCAGTTCGTGGGCGAGGTCATCGGAGAATTGCGAGAGTTGCTGCACTCCGGCGTCCAGGCGCTTGAGCATCACGTTGATGCCCTGCGCCAACTCACCCAGCTCCTGCGGCAGGTTGTCGACGGACAAACGATGCGTCAGGTCCTGGGTGGTGACCTTGGCCGCGATCTGGCTGAATTGCTTCAACGGCGCCAACCCCCGTTGTACCAGCCACCAGGCGCCCATGCCGATCAGGATCAGCAGCATCGGCAGGGCGATCACCGTGGCGCGCAGGTAGGCACTGAGCAACGCCTGGTCGTCCATGCGGTCCAGGGACAGCACCACGCGCACCCGTTCACCGCTGGCCAGGCGCATCAGGCTGGAGGCGCTGAGCACCTGGTTGCCGTAACTGTCTTCCCAGTTGAGATAGCCGAGGGTCTCGCGGTGCGCATAGTCCGTCAGCAACGGCTCCTGGGGCTTGGCCCCGATGCTTAGCAGCACGCTGTTATCTGGTGCGGTGCCGACGATGGTCAGGTAAAAATTGTCATGGCCCATCACCAGGTCCATCAGCGAATGGGGGCGAGCGCGGATGGCGCGGGTGTCCAGGCCCTGGGAGAGGCTGTGCTGGATCTGCTCCATCTTGCTCTCCAGGCCCTTGCGCGCGAGTTTTTCCAGCTCGAAGGTGAGGGCCAGGTAAGCCAGGGTCGCCAACAGCAACACCAGGCCTGCGCCCATTAGGCTGACGGTCAGCCCCAGGCGCATCGACAGGCTGCCGGTCCTCATGGGCGCGCCTCCAGCACGTAGCCCACGCCGCGGATGGTGTGGATCAGCTTGACCTCGCTCTGGTCGTCCACCTTGGCCCGTAGGCGGCTGATGGAGACCTCCACCACGTTGGTGTCGCAGTCGAAATTCATGTCCCACACCAGCGAGATGATCTGTGTGCGGGTCAGCACTTCTCCGGCCTGGCGCATCAACACCTGGAGCAGGGCGAACTCCTTGGTGGTCAGGTCGATGCGCCGGGTGCCGCGATAGGCGCGGTGGCGGCGCGGGTCCAGTTCCAGGTCCGACACGCAAAACACTTCCGGCTGCGGGATGTGTTCGCTGCGCCGTAGCAGCGTGCGCACCCGCGCGAGCAACTCGGGAAATTCGAAGGGCTTGACCAGGTAATCGTCGGCGCCCATGTCCAGGCCTTTGATCTTGTCGTCCAGGCGGCCACGGGCGGTGAGCATCATCACGCGCTGGGTGCCGTTGCGGCGCAATTGTTCCAGCACGTGCCAGCCATCCTTGCCGGGCAGGTTGACGTCGAGTATCACCAGTTCGTAGGCGTGTTGCCCGGCCAGGTGCAGGCCGTCGATACCGTTGGCGGCGCAGTCGACCACGTAGCCGCTTTCACTGAGACCTTGCTGCAGGTAGGCAGCGGTTTTTTGCTCGTCCTCAACCACAAGGATACGCATGGGGAATGACCTTTTTCGCGATGAGAAGGGGGATCCATTTCCTTATGGAGGGTGTTGCCGGGGAGCCGCAGACTCTGAACCGTGAAGTCACTTCAGGGTCAACTGCGACCATCGGTCGCAACTAAAGTGAACAGCCAAAAAAAACGCCCCAGTGGGGCGTTAAAAATCCATCTCTTTCCAAAGGAGCTACACAAAAGCTTCAGAGATGAATGTGCTCGGTGTTGCAACTTGAGGCCAGTCTACGAAGTTCAACTTAACGAGAAGGTGAGGCCAATATTACAGTTTTGATAACTGGCTATTTGTGAACAGATGTTAGTCAAGCGCGAACGAATGTAATGACTCAGAGAATAGTCATGGGGTATTCGGCAATCACGCGCACTTCTTCCAGGTCTGACTCGAATGCACTGGAACGCACCGTGGCCTGACGCAAACGCAGCGACAAGTCTTTCAAGTTGCCACTTTGCACCACGTACTTGGCTTCGATATCACGTTCCCAACGACGTTGATCGGTCAACGGGTTGCCCGCCCCGTCGCGGCGCATGTACACCGCGTTGGCGTTGCTGTAGTCGGCGCCGGTGCCCTTGCCGTAGCGGGTCATGAACGACAGGCCGGGAATGCCGAATGCCTGCATGTCCAGGTCATAGCGCACCATCCACGAACGTTCCTTGGGCGAGTTGAAGTCGCTGTACTGGATCGAGTTGTTGAGGAAGATCGAGTCGGACTGGCGCAGGTAATCGAAGTCGTCATCGCCGTTGTTGCGCTGGTGCGACACGGCCACGCTGTGGGCACCGACCTTCACCCCGACCCTGGCGCTCCAGATGCTGTTGTCGAACTCGCCCAGCCGCTTCTTGCCCTCATCCACGGCCTTGTAATAGTTGACGTCGCCGAACAGCGAGATGTCTTCGTTCAGGGGGTAGTTGGCGGCGCTGCCCAGGTAGTACTGATCCCAGGCGTCCTTGAGACGGCTGCTGTACAGGCTCAGGCTGAGGTGCTTGTTCACCGTGTAATCGCCGCCGAAATAGCCGATCCAGGGCGAGTCGACCTTGCCTGCGTAGAACGTTGCAAAGCCGTTGTTCATGCCACTTTCATTGGGCTGGCTCATACCGCTCAAACGCCCGCCTTGCAGGCTCAAGCCTTCGATGCTGGTGTTTTGCGCGGTCACGCCACGAAAGCTTTCGGGCAATAGGCGCGAGTCGCCGTAGGCCACCACCGGCGTAACTGGGAACACGTCGCCAGCCTTGATCACGGTGTCGAGCACGCGCAGTTTCGCGGCGCCACCGACCTTGCTGTAGCCAGTTTCCGGATGGTTTTCGCTCTCTACTGGCAGCACGCCGAACGAACCCTTGCCGCCACTGCGACCAGTGCCCGAATCGAGCTTGAGGCCGTACATGGCAAATGCGTCCAGGCCAAACCCCACGGTGCCTTGGGTAAAACCGGACTCGAACTTGCCGATCAACCCCTGCGCCCAGGCTTCGGAATAGCCATTGCCGGTAGGGCTGGACTGGCCCTTGCGGTCATCGCGGTTGAAGTAAAAATTGCGCGCCAGCACATTCAGGCTGCTGCCTTCGATAAAGCCTTCTGGCTTGCCTTCCACAGCCACGGCGGCCAGGGGCAGTGCGGCAATCAATGAAAAGGGAAGGGTGTAATACACAGTGCTCATGTTTCGCTCCTCGGTAGTGGCAGTGTTCAGCTTCTTATTGAAGTGGGCGTTTTTATTGATCTGGCCCGGGCTGATAGTTGCAAACTGCAGATAACGGCGAAGTGGCGCGAACATTACAATTCTGGAAACTAACGTCCATCTAACAAATAAGTAATGTTCTGGTGAACATCGCGTCAGGGTTCGCTGGTTACGCTTGGCACTGAACTTTCAGACGAGGAACCCGCAATGAACTTTTATAAACTTGGCCTGGGTGTACTGGCTGCAGTGTTGTCATTTGGCGCAATGGCCGAGGGCGGTGGGGACCGCACCTTTGCCTTGATGATGGAGCGCAATGAAAAAGCGATGGCCGACTATGCCAGCCGGGTCGGCAAGCCGGTGCCCGAGGTGCAGGCGTACCGCTACGGCATGAAGCTGGACATTGCCAAGGTGGTCAACGTCACGCCGCCGATCCGTTCGTGCAATCCGGTGCCGTCGCGCATGACCTACGAAGACTCCAGCGGCAAGCTCAATACCCTTGAATATCAAGTGATGGGGGTATGCCGAAACAACGGCGGTTAATGGATCCAAAAAATCAGTGGAATACAGCAAAAAAAGCGCTTCAGAAAACGCCGGCAGCGCCGATGCAGGTCAGATCCTTCTCCCTATTAGACCCATCGGTGCCCCATGTTCAACACCCGTTTGAAGCAGGAGCTGTCGGCTCTTCGCGAAGAGTTGTCCAGCTTGCAACAGGTCAAGGAGAGCCTGGAAAGCGAAATGCTGTGCCTGACGCTGGATGCCGATGGCCGTGTTGAGTGGGCCAATGCCAATTTCCTGCAGGAGCTGGCTTACCCGTCCGGCAGCATTGTGGGGCGCCCCATCGAAGACCTCGTGCCGGCGCACGTGCGCCAGGACGAATTCCAGAAGCGCTTCAAGAATGCCCTGGTGCGCGGTGAACACTTCGCCGGCACCGTGCGCCTGATGCGTGGCAATGGCCAGGAAGCCTGGTTGCGATCGATCGTACAGCCGGTGCGCAGCTCGGATGGGCGCATCAAGCACTTCTCGATCTACTCCAGCGACCTGACCCGCACCATCGAGGCGTCGCGCGAGCATGAAAACCTGATCACCGCACTGGTGCGCTCTACCGCCGTCATCGAGTTCGACCTGGGTGGTCACGTGCTGACTGCCAATGATCGCTTCCTGGGCGGAATGGGTTACAGCCTGGCGCAGATCCAGGGCAAACATCACCGCATGTTCTGCGATCCGGAAGAGTCCAACAGCGTTGAGTACCAGAACTTCTGGAAACGCCTGAACGCCGGTGAGTTCGTGGCGGCGCGTTTCAAGCGTGTCGACAGCCGTGGCCACACGGTGTGGTTGGAAGCCACCTACAACCCGGTGATGGATGCGACTGATCGGTTGTACAAAGTGGTCAAGTTCGCCACGGTGATCACCGACCAGGTCAACCGGGAACAAGCGGTTGCCGAGGCCGCCAATATCGCCTACAGCACCTCGCTGCAAACCGACAACAGCGCCCAGCGCGGCACCACCGTGGTGACCCAGGCGGTGGATGTGATGCGTGACCTGGCCAAGCATATGCAACAGGCGGGCGAAGGGATCGAGGCGCTCAACGACCAATCCCAGGTGATCGGCACCATCGTCAAGACCATCAGCGGCATCGCCGAGCAGACCAACCTGCTGGCGCTCAACGCGGCCATCGAAGCGGCCCGCGCCGGTGAACAGGGGCGCGGTTTTGCGGTGGTGGCCGATGAGGTTCGCCAGTTGGCCTCGCGCACCAGCAAAGCCACCGAGGAGATTGTCGGCGTGGTGCGCCAGAACCAGGACATGGCCCGCGATGCCGTGGCCCTGATGACCGATGGTCGCTTGCAAGCCGAGCAGGGTCTGGCCCTGGCGGCCGAAGCGGGCACGGTGATCGTGGAGATCCAGGACGGTGCGCAAAAGGTGGTCAGCGCCGTGGGGCAATTCGCCAATCAGCTGTCGAGCTGAGCGTAGGGCTCAGGTATCGTAGGTTTCTTTCCTGCTTGAAGAGCCAACCGTCCATGAGCCCTACCCACCGTCGCCCCGTTCCGCTGTCCAAGGCCTACCGCTTGCTCAACCACGGGCCGACCGTGCTGGTGAGCGCTGCGCACGAGGGGCGGCGCAATATCATGGCCGCCGCCTGGGCCATGCCGCTGGATTTCGAGCCGCCCAAAGTCGCGGTGGTGCTGGACAAGTCCACCTGGACCCGCCAATTGCTCGAAGGCGCCGGCACCTTTGTGCTGCAAGTGCCGTGCGTGGCCCAGGCCGACCTGGTGCAGACGGTCGGCAATACCAGCGGGGCCGATATCGATAAGTTCGCCGCCTACGGCTTGCAGGTGTTCAGCGGTGAACACACCAAAGCCCCGTTGCTGGAAGGCTGCGTGGCCTGGCTGGAATGCCGCCTGCTGCCTGAACCCCACAACCAGCAGACCTATGACTTGTTCCTGGGCGAAGTGGTCGCGGCCTATGCCGACGAGCGCGTGTTCAGCGAGGGGCATTGGCATTTCGAAGGGCAGGACCCGTTACGCACCTTGCACCACATTGCGGGCGGAAATTTCCTGAGCATCGGTGAGCCCATCACCGGCAAAACCCTCGCCTAACCCCATTTTGTAGGAGCCGGCTTGCCGGCGATGCAGGTACCTCGGTGTATCAGGTGCCCTCCAGTGACGTCATCGCCGGCAAGCCGGCTCCTACAGGGTTACCAGCGTGCCTGGCTGAGGGCGTCGGCAAATGCCATCAGCTTCGGCGAGTATTGCCGCGACGGCGGATAAACCAGTGATATGGCCCGGCTACGTCCGGCAACGTCTTCCAGTACGGGCACCAGGCGGCCGGCGTCCAGGTCATCGCGCACCGCGAAATCCATGACTTGGGCGATACCGAAACCGCCTACGGCAGCGTCCACCAGCGCGTCGCCAAGATCAAAGATCAAACGCCCTTCGACGCTCACGTCCTGCACCTTGTTCTCCAGCATGAACTGCCAGTCCACCATGCGCCCGCTGCGCAAATTACGCACGGTGAGGCAGTGATGGTCTTTCAGGTCGCCAACACTGTGCGGCGTGCCAAAACGCGCCAGGTAGGACGGGGCTGCGACGGTGATCCAACGCAGCGGCGCCAGGGTGCGGGCGATCAGGCGCTGGTCCTGGATTTCGCCGGTGCGCAACAGTGCGTCGAAGCCTTCGTCAACGATGTCGACCAGGCGGTCGGTCATCACCGCTTCGATGCGCAGTTCGGGGTAACGCAAGGTCAACTCGCCGATCACCGGCATCACCACCTTGCGCCCGAACAACGATGGCGTGCTGATCTTCAACAGGCCGGACGGGTTGCTGCGCCGGTCGAGCAACAGCTTCTCGGCTTCCGCCAGTTCTGCCAATAACGGTGCGCTTCGCTCGTAGAGCAGTTGCCCGTCGGGGGTGAGGCTGACGCTGCGGGTGTTGCGTTGCAGCAAGCGCACGCCCAGCTCGCTTTCCAGGCGTGAAATGGCGCGGGACAAACCCGACTGGGTCAACCCCAGGTCACCCGCCGCGCGCGTGAAGCTGCGGGTTTCGGCCACGCGGACTAATAGGCGAACAGCATTCAGATCCATGATTTAAGTCATTACTGAAAGAGTGAAAGCGCTATTTATCATCTGAGGTGCATAAAAGACACTGGCCGCACTTAATTAACTGGCAGGACGCTGTGATGTCGCCCTCTAAACCCTCTGGCTGGATGCTGATGCTGTTGGCCACTGCGCAACTGATCATCGCCCTCGACGCCACCATCGTGTTTGTCGCCTTGCCGCAGATCGGCACGCACTTGGGCTTTTCTTCTCAACAATTGCAGTGGGTGGTGAGTGCCTACACCGTCGCGTTTGGCGGGTTTCTGCTGCTGGGTGGCAGGGCTACCGACTTGCTGGGCAAGCGCCGGCTGTACCGTGTTGGGCAGTCGTTGTACGCGCTGTCATCCCTGGCAGCGGTGCTCGGCGGCAGCGCGATGTTGCTGGTGCTGGCGCGGGCGGTGCAGGGCGTCGGCGGGGCGTTGCTGTTTCCGGCGACCTTGGCGTTGATCAACACGCACTATGCCGAAGGGCCTGTGCGTAACCGTGCGTTCGCGGTGTGGAGCGCGGCATCGGCGGCCGGCTTGGCGTTGGGTGCGTTGTTGGGTGGCGTGCTCACTCAGGTGTGGGGCTGGGAGGCGGTGTTTCTGGTGAACGTGCCGTTGGCGGGTGGTTGCGCATGGGGGGCGCGTTATTGGATCCCGGCAGATGGCGAGCGGGCCCCTGGGCGCAACTTCGATATCAGCGGCGCGCTGACGGTCACGCTCGGTGGCACCTTGTTGGTGTTCTCTCTGGTGCAAGGCCCGGAGTGGGGCTGGACGTCGCCGTCGACGCTGGGCTGCATGGCCTTGGCGGTAGCGCTGCTGGGGCTGTTCGCCTGGATCGAACATCGTGGGCACGACCCGTTGATGCCGCTGCGTTTGCTCGCCTATCGCGAACTGCGCATGGCGATGGTGCTGACGGCGGTGTTCATGAGCAGTTTTGGCGTGCAGTACTACTTCCTGGCGCTGTACTACCAGCAGGTCTATGGCTACAGCGTGTTGCAGGCGGGCTTGGCGTTCTTGCCAGCCACCTTGGTGTGCACGTTCGGGATCTGGCTGGCGGAGCGTTCGCTGGCAACGCTGGGGTTGCGTAACACACTGGTGAGCGGGCAGCTGGCTGGCGCGGTGGGCATCGCCTGGGTGTGCTGGGCGTTGCCGACGGGGGTAGGGTTCTGGTCGCTGCTGCCAGGGATTTTTATCCTGAGCATTGGCCAAGGCATGACATGGACGGCGATGTGGGTGGCAGCCGGTTTGGGCATTCGCCCGGGAGAGCAGGGCGTGGCGGCGGGGATGGCGTCTACCAGTCAGCAGATCGGCGGCGCGCTGGGGCTGGCGGTGCTGGTGTCGGTGGCCAATGCCGGTGGGATCGAGCACGCGTTGTGGTGGAGTGCGGCGATTGCCCTGACGGGAGCGGTGTTAGCGTTGAGGCTCCAGACCCGCAGTCCCAAACCCATCCCGATAGCGCAATTGTAGGAGCCGGCTTGCCGGCGATAGCAGCTTTGAGACAAGCGCTCATTTCGCGGGCCTCATCGCCGGCAAGCCGGCGCCTACGAGGGCGTGTTTCAGCGCCCGAGCATCTTCACCCAGCGCGACGGCGGCATGCCGTAGGTGCTGCGAAATTGCCGGGTCATGTGACTCTGGTCGGTAAAGCCGGCCGTCATCGCCGCATCCACCAACGATTGGCCTTGGGCCAACAGGCTGCGCACCAGGTCCAGGCGGCGCATCGTCAGGTAACGGTAGGGGCTGGTGCCGAACAGCAGGCGAAAATCCCGCGACAAGGCCCAGCGGTCGCGGCCGGCGTGGTCGGCCATTTCTTCCAGGGTGATGCTGCGGCCCAGGGCGCTGTGGATAAATTCCCGGGCGCGTTCGGCAGCCACGTAGTCGAAGCTCTTGCGGCTTACGATCCCTCCCGAGACGTTGCTCAGTGCGTGAGCCAGGTCGAACAGGGCGTCCTGCTCCTGCAAAGGGTCGATGGGGCTGTCCAGGTTTTGCAGCAGCACTTCGCTGGCGCGAAACAGCCTCGGGTCGGTGGACAAGCCATTGGGGATGAACGGCAACGGCTTTCCGCCGAGGATCTGCTGGATCAGCGACGGCTCGACGTAAATCATCCGGTACTTGAAACCGTCCTCGCTGCCGGCGTGGCCGTCGTGGGTTTCATCCGGGTGAAGCACCATGGTGGTGCCCGGCACGCTGTGGATCATGTCACCACGGTAGTGAAAGCTCTGCACGCCGGACAAGGTTCGCCCAATGGCGTAGGTGTCATGGCGATGCGGGTCGAAGGCGAAGCCGGCAAAGTACGCCTCGATGCGGTCCAGGCCGCTGGCATGCGGCGCTCGGTGCAGCCAGTCGAGGGTGCGAGTGGGAGTGCCCATGGTGGCTTGTCACAAAATAGAGGTGGAAACACGTTAACCCAGTCTGCATTCCTTGTCTGCCGGGGTCTTGTACGATTGTGCAGGGTGGGGGCGGGGCCTATGATCACCGCTTATGTGTTGCGTTGACGGAGCTGCCCCATGGATTTTTTCAAGCTTGCCTACCTGGCCCCTCTGGTTTCACTGGGCTTGCTCTGGATCGTTGCCGTCGTCACCCCCGGGCCGAACTTCTTCAATATTGCCCAACTGGCCGCCAACGGTTCGCGTCGCCATGGTGTGGCGGCTTCGGCTGGCGTGGCTTCTGGAACGATCCTGTGGGGGCTGGCAGGGGGCTTGGGGATCAAGTCGCTGTTCACCGCCGCGCCCATGCTGTACCTGGCCTTCAAGATTGTCGGCGGCTGCTACCTGATCTACCTGGGACTCAAGCTTTTCAAACGCTCGGCGCCTGCCGCCGGCCCGGACCAGCAGCCGGTTGAGCCTCGGCGCTCGATGTTTTCAGCCTGGCGCCTGGGGCTGCTCGGCAACGTGTCCAACCCCAAGTCGGCGTTGTTTGTCGCGACAATTTTTGCATCGACCATGCCGCCCTCGCCGTCGCCGATGTTGTTGACTCTGGCGGTGACCGTCATGGCCACCCTGTCGTTCAGTTGGTACTGCGCCGTGGCGTTGGTGTTTTCCAGCGAGCGCATGGCCAGTCTCTACAGCCGTTCGCGCAAGTGGCTCGACCGCTTCGCCGGTGGCTGTTACGTGTTGTTCGGCGCACACCTGGTAGCGAGCCGCTGACCTGCCATGGTAAGAAGCCTTACTTTCAACAGTGAGGCCGGGTCATGAGCAAGGTGCGGGTAGGTATTATTTTTGGTGGCCGTTCGGCCGAGCACGAAGTCTCGCTGCAATCGGCGCGCAACATTGTCGACGCCCTCGATCGCACACGTTTCGAGCCGGTGCTGATCGGTATCGACAAGGCCGGCCACTGGCACCTCAACGACACCTCGAACTTCCTGATCAATCAGGAAAACCCGGCCTTGATTGCCCTCAACCAGTCCAACCGAGAATTGGCGGTGGTGCCCGGCAAAGCCAGCCAGCAGGTGGTGGAAACCACCGGCAACGGCTTGCTCGAACATATCGACGTGATCTTCCCGATCGTCCACGGCACTCTGGGCGAAGACGGTTGCCTGCAAGGTTTGCTGCGCATGGCCGACCTGCCATTCGTGGGCTCCGATGTGCTGGGCTCGGCAGTGTGCATGGACAAGGACATCAGCAAGCGCCTGCTGCGCGATGCGGGTATTGCCGTCACGCCGTTCATCACCCTGACCCGTGGCAACGCGGCGCGCACGTCCTTTGACAGGGCGGTGGATAAGCTCGGTTTGCCGATGTTCGTCAAACCGGCCAACCAAGGCTCGTCGGTGGGGGTGAGCAAAGTCGGTAGCGAAGCCGAATACCTGGCGGCCGTCGAGCTGGCGTTGGGTTTTGATGAAAAAGTGCTGGTGGAATCGGCGGTACAGGGCCGTGAAATCGAGTGCGCCGTGCTGGGCAACGACAACCCCATCGCCAGTGGCTGCGGCGAGATCGTGGTGAACAGTGGTTTCTATTCCTACGACAGCAAATACATCGATGCCCAGGCCGCCCAAGTGGTGGTGCCGGCGGACATCAGCCAGCAAGCCAGTGAGCGAATCCGTCGCCTCGCCATTGAGGCATTTGAAGTGCTGGGCTGTTCCGGCCTGGCGCGTGTGGACGTGTTTCTCACCGAAGACGGTGAAGTGCTGATCAACGAAATCAACTCGCTGCCCGGCTTCACCCGCATCAGCATGTACCCCAAGCTGTGGCAGGCAGCGGGGATGAGCTACAGCGAGTTGGTCAGCCGGTTGATCGAGCTGGCGCTGGAGCGACATGCGGGGCGCAAGGGCCTGAAGATTAGCCGCTGAGTTTTCCGAAGTCCCGATATGTCGTCAGGGGTTACCGAGGACTTCTCGAAAAATATCCGGCCTGCTGGCCGCAATGTGCAGCAGTGAGCGCGCCGCTCCAGAGGGAGAGCGGCGCCCTTGTTCCCATTCTTGAAGCGTTCTGACCGAGACCCCTAGAAGCTCGGCAAACTTGGGTTGCGACAGCCCTGTTTTGCTTCTCGCTTCTGCAGCTTGTGTGATCTCAACCTTGTGTGCAGCACCGAAATATCCTGCTTTGACATCCTGAACGGCCGCCAGTAATTCTTCGCCGATATTGCGTTTGGCGTCTCGTTCCTTAAGTTGTTTTTCAGTGAGTGGCATGGTTCATTTCCTTCGCGATTCTGTACAGGATGTGCGCTGGAATAGTCTCGGCTGCGCCTTTGCCATAAATCAGTAGTACCACCAGGGCCCCGCATGCCAACTGTGTGGTATAGACCACCCGCACAGATCCGCTCTTGCCTCGGCCATCCAAGCTCCAGCGTACTTTTCGGCAACCACCGGAGCCTGGCACGACTTTTCCGGCCTCTGGATGATTGGCTAGAAAAGCCATGAACATTCCTCTTTCCTCCTCTGTCCAGTAATCAGGCCATAGTCTGCTGAACAGCGGGGATTCGATGATCGTTAGCACGCGAAATTCTACGTCTATGACGTAGCCTCTGGCAAGTAAGGGCGGGCTAGAAAGTCGCAGGCGCGATGGAGGTATTCAAGAGGCGTTTCATCGCAAAAAATGACAGGGCGCGTGAGTACGGGTGGTATGAGTAGGACCTGTCTCAGTTGCCCGTAAGCCCTCTTTCATCGGCCCGTCCGAGCGATCCACGAATACAGCAATGTCTTTGCCTCTTGCGGGTGATGGGTCCTTCGGCGGTAGCTGGCGAATGCCGGTGATGTGCAGTAGGTACACACCTCGCTCACGTCAATTTGCGCACGGGAAACCCCGGCTGCCTGCAGCAGGATCAACCCATACCCACTCAAATCAAACCAGGCACTGCCCGTCTGTTGCGCCGACGGCGGAGTGATTTCGGGTGACAGTAATGGTGTCGGCTGCTCAACGCACCATGGCGCCTTCCGGTCCTGCCACAAATGCCCTTGGTTCGCCTGTAACTGTGCAATGAACCCTTCGCTCACCTCATAGCAACACGGTTTGATCGAAGGCCCAATGGCCACCTGCAACTGGCCAGCGGCAATCCCCTCGGCGACAAAACGCTGTACGGCATTGGCGATGATCCCGGCCCGCAGGCCCTTCCAGCCGCCATGCACCGCCGCAACCCTTTCTCCGTTGTTCGAGGCGATCAGGATCGGCAGGCAGTCGGCCGTGATCACCGCGATGGCAGGATGCTCGCGGGTAAACACGCCGTCGGCTTCCACCGTGTTGGCCTCCAGGCCCGCCTGCCACTCGATCACCGAGGCACGGTGCACCTGTTTGCAGATGAACACATCCTCCGGACGCAGCGGGTCATTGATCGTACAAAAACCGTGATCGACACCCGGGATGGCGCCGAGATTAGTAGCGTGCTGCACGTTACGTTCTCCGTTGATTAACCCGTCAGTCGCCGACCGCTTCGCCTTCACGCCGAGGGTCGGCACCGCCGCTCAGCGTTGCCTTGCCCTGGGCATCACGGGTGCGAACGATGGCCTGGATGCCACTGGTCATGTCGATCTCGCTCAACGCGTGCCCCTTGTCCTTGAGCGTCTGTTTCAGTGCGGGACTGAACAGGCCTTGTTCCAGCTCGGTCGCCCCATTGCGACTGCCGAAGTTGGGCAGGCTGATGGCGGCTTGCGGGTCGAGCTTCCAGTCAAGCATCGCCACCAGGGATTTGCTGACGTATTCGATGATCTGCGAACCACCGGGTGAGCCCACCGTGGCCAGCAGCTCGCCACTCTTGCGGTCGAACACCAGCGTCGGCGCCATGGCTGAACGCGGGCGCTTGCCGGGTTCGACTCGGTTGGCCACCGGCTGGCCGTTTTCTTGCGGGATGAAGGAAAAGTCGGTCATCTGGTTGTTGAGCAAAAAGCCCTGGACCATCACATGGGAGCCGAACGCTGCTTCCACTGTGGTGGTCATCGACACGGCGCCGCCCTCGTCATCCACGGCCACCACTTGCGAGGTGGAGATGCGCAGCGGCGAGCGGTCGGGTGCATAGGCCACCTGGATGCCGGCAGGTGTGCCCGGCTTGGCGATACCCATGCTGCGTTCGCCGATCAGGCTGGCGCGCTGGGCCAGGTAGCCCGGTGCGACGAGTCCGGCGACCGGCACGGGCACGAAGTCAGCATCGGCCACGTACAAGCCTCGGTCGGCAAACGCCAGGCGACCGGCCTCGGCCAGCAGGTGAACGGCCTCAGGCGTCGGTTCAAGGCCGGCAGGTGATGGGCTCTTGACGGGCGTCATCGGCGCGATGGCCAGGCGCGGGTCGCGGGCTTCCAGTGCTTGCAAGGTGCCCAGGATTTGCGCGACTGCGATCCCGCCGGAGGACGGAGGCGGCATGCCGCACACCTTCCACTGTTTGTAGTCCGTACACAGCGGTGCACGCTCCTTGGCGGTGTAGCCCTTGAGGTCCGCCTGGGACAGGCTACCCGCGTTGCGATGGCCCTGGACCTTGCGCGCGATCTCATCGGCAATCGGCCCGTGGTACAGCGCGTCCGGTCCATCTTCGGCAATGCGCCTGAACACGGCGGCCAGCGCCGGGTTTTTCAGCAGCGTACCGGTGGCCTTGGGCGTGCCATCGGCGTTCAGAAAATACGCCGCCATTTCTGGCGACTGGGGAATGTAGCGGTCAGCGGCGATCAGCGCGTGCAAGCGCGGCGAAATGGCAAAACCCTGCTCCGACAAGCGAATCGCCGGCTCAAACAGTTTGGCCCATTGCAGGTGCCCGGTTCTCTGGTGCGCCATTTCCAGCGCGCGCAGTACCCCGGGGGTGCCCACTGAACGCCCGCCGATCTGTGCGTCGGGAAACGCCATGGGCGTGCCGTCCGCCTTCAGGAACAAACGTTCCGTTGCGCCGGCGGGGGCGGTTTCGCGGCCGTCGTAGGCGTGCACGGCTTTCCCGTCCCACAGCATGATGAACGCGCCACCACCGATACCTGACGACTGTGGCTCCACCAGGGTCAACACCGCCTGCATCGCAATGGCGGCGTCAATCGCCGAGCCGCCCTGGCGCAGCATTTCACGCCCGGCTTCGGCCGCCAGCGGGTTGGCGGCGGCGGCCATGTGGCGCTCGGCATGGCGGGTGGTGAGGTCGGTGCGATAGCCCGAACCCAGTTCCGGTGCCGGTGGCTGATCGTTGACAGGGGTATGGCAGGCTACCAGGGTGAGGGCGGCTGCAATGACCGACAACTGCCGGCGAGAAATCGAAAACACGCGCTGAACTCCGTTCATTTTGAGAATGATCTGTTGTCCTTGGGGTACTGCCTTTTACAGGTAAATCGTGCCTTGCAGGAAGAGCACGGCATGGCCCGAGATAATCACGCGGTCGCCCTGGAGCGCGCAACGCAGTTGACCACGGCGCCGGCCGCCTTGTTCAGCTGTGAGTTGCTGCTTGCCCAGGCGCTCGGCCCAGAATGGCGCGAGGGAGGTGTGGGCCGAGCCCGTCACCGGGTCTTCATTGACACCCACGTTCGGGCCGAACCAGCGGGAAATGAAATCGAATCGCGTGCTTTTGGCGGTCACGGCGATCCCGCGCTTGGGCAAACCCTTGAGGCGGGCGAAGTCCGGCGTCAACGCGGCGACCTGTGCTTCATCGTCGAGCAGCACGATGTAGTCATCGGTGGCGAAGACGTCGGCGTTCTCAATCCCCAGTGCGCTCAACAGGCCGGCGGGTGGTTCACACGGTTGGGGCTGCTTGGCCGGGAAATCCATGGCCAGTTCGTCGCCAGTGCGCGTGACCCGAAGTTCGCCGCTGCGGGTGGCAAAGCGCAGCACCTCGGGTGCATCCGCCAGCTTGTGGATCAGCACCCAGGCGGCGGCGAGCGTGGCGTGGCCGCACAGGTCCACCTCGACTTCCGGGGTGAACCAGCGCAGTTCGTAGACGTCACCGCGAGGCACAAAGAAGGCGGTTTCCGAGAGATTGTTCTCGGCGGCGATGTTGTGCAGTTGTTCGTTGGGCAGCCACTCGGTGAGCGGGCAGACGGCTGCCGGGTTGCCGCCGAAAGCGTGGCTGCTGAAAGCGTCGACTTGGTAGATGTCCAGTTTCATCGGGGGCACTCCGTGTAGGGGGAGGTTGGACACTAACAGCGGTACTCCGGAGCGTCGCCGTACAGATGGGGTCTTTTTTCGGGCGCAGGTGCGCAGGCTCAGCCCAGTCGCAACACCATCGCCCCGGCGGCGATGATGCAGGCCGCAATCACGCGCACCCGCGTCAGGTGTTCCTTGAGCACCAGGGCCGAGATCACTACGCCAAACAGGATGGATGTTTCCCGAAGGGCTGAGACGGTGGCGATGGGGGCCGCTGTCATCGCCCAGAGTGCCAGGCCATAGGACGCCACGGTGCCCAGGCCGCCGACCACGCCTTGGCGCCAGTGGCGCACGCAATATTCGCAGAACGCCGTTCGCCTGGCGGCCAGGGCCCAGGCGGCGAGGGGGATGCCGGTCAGCAGGAAGATCCACAGTGTGTACGCCGCCGGCGCTCCGGACTTGCGCACGCCCAAGCCGTCGATGAGGGTGTAGCCGGCAATTACACCGGCGTTGACCAGCGCCAGCATCAACCCTTTGCCATGCCCGGCCGAAGGGGCGACGGCCATGCTCAAGATGCCGGAGGAAATGATCGCGATGCCGACCCAAGCCGGCACTGACAGTGATTCCGCCAGCAGGAATACACTGATGATGGCCACCAGCAAGGGCGCGGTGCCTCGCATGATCGGGTAGGTCTGGCTCATGTCGGCAATGCGGTAGGTCGCGGCGACCAGGACGAAGTACGCGACTTGCAGGATCACCGAGGCGCCAATGAACGGCCAGCTTTCCCGTGCCGGCAGTGGCAGAAGCGGAAGGGCCGTCAGAGCGATCAGTGATGCGATGGAAGTGATCATGCAGGTGGTCAGCAGCTTGTCGCCGCCACCCTTGACCACCGCGTTCCAGGTGGCGTGAAGTAAAGCGCCCAGCATGATGACGGCGAACACATCAAGGCTCATGAATCGGGTTTCCTGTGGGACTCAAGTCAGCGTCGTGGGGAGTGGTCCGCTGCGAGTATGCCCCAGCACTTTTCTCCAGGCATAAAAAAACGGCTTACCTTTCGGTAAGCCGTTTTTAGTACTTGGTGGCTACACAGGGACTTGAACCCCGGACCCCAGCATTATGAATGCTATGCTCTAACCAACTGAGCTATGTAGCCAAGTGGCGCGCATTATTCGCGTAGAACGACAATGCGTCAAGCGTTTATTTTGAATTTTTATCTACGCTTTCAACTGTTTAAGCAAAATCGGGCGAAACAGCGACGAGCGGCGCTGCTCTCGCATTGGTTTTATGCACGTTTGCGATAGCGTGACGCGCTTGGGCAGATATCCCTGCCGCCCAGCGCGTTGTCCGGCTTATCGGTTCATGGTGTTGTGGGTGGCGCGCTTAAGTTGTTCACGTGCCCGCGACAGGCGTGAGCGCACGGTGCCGATCGGAATGTCCAGTACGTCCGCAGTGTCCTGATAGCTGCCGTCGGTTTCCAGCGAGGCGTACAACGTCCTGCGCATCTCTGCCGGCAGATGGTCGATGGCGCTCAGGGTTTTCTCCAGGCGTCGGTTGACCTCGAATTCCCAGTCCAGATTCCGGCTGTCCTCCTGGCCGTGCCACAACGCTTCGTCGAATTCGCAATGCACGGGTTTGGCATACATGCGCCGGAAATGGTTGCGGATCAAGTTTTGCGCAATACCGCACATCCAGGTGCTGAGGGTGGCATTACCGCAGAAGCGCTCGCGGTTGCGCCAGGCTTCCAGGTAGGTCAGTTGCAGAAGATCGTCCGCATCTTCCGGGTTGAGCACGCGTTTGTGAATGAAGCGGCGCAGCTTTTTTTGTTGGTCGTCTGTCAGGTGGAGCATGAATTGAGGCGAGCTGCCAACAAGGTGGGCTAAATCTTCAATAGGGATATTCACGATTTATTCCTCTGGGTGAACGCTGACGAAATGGTTTCGTCGGGAACCCCTTTTGCACTGGCTATGCCAAGCGGAATTAATGAATAACCTATTGATTTACATGCATATATATCTTGAATTGACGCGTATTTGTGCAAGGCGTTGCAATCGGCGCGTACGGCTCATGCAAGTTTTTTCAACTGTGGTGGGTCCTCAAGTTTTGATGGAACCAGGTCACAGTGGCTTGCCACACAGGGACACACTCTTCCTGTTCGGGTCTGCCGATGAAAATCGAATCTTCCAACGATGTGCAACCGATCCAGCACCTGGATCAGCCGGGTCTTCGAGATGCTCACGCGCCGTCTGCCCCTGCGGGAGGCAATGAGTCGATTCCGATCTTTGGCCAGGCGTTGGCGGATACCGCGCGGGAGTTGAGCAGGCGGTCGAACGGCGTGCAAATTCCGGCTGTCCAGCATATTGCCCAGCTGTATGACCAGCTGGGGCACCCGGCCAACGCGTCACTGGCCTCTGTTTCCCGACGCATCTGGGCAGAATTGCTGAAGCAGCAATTGAGCGTCGGCAAATTGATCGACCTCACCGACGGGGATCCGGCGCGTGCATTCGTGGTGCTCAAGCATGTGATCGAACAGGCGGATGCGCAGGTGCACACCTCCGAGACCAAAATGGCGCGGACGATCCTCGCCGATCTGGAGAAAGGCTTCAAAGGCGAAATCCAGGCGGGCCTCAACATTGCTGTGGCGTTGCTGGCTGCCACCGATGACCCGAAGGAGCGTCAGGCGATGCGCGAGTTGTATTACAACAGCGTGGTCAATCGCCAATCCCTGACCGTGATGTTGCATGCGCTGCTGGACGCATATGGTGGCGAGCGGTTCCTGAACGGCTTGAATGTGATGCGCGGGGCATTGGCCGACGACATGGCCGCCCGCGCCTCTTCGATTTCCCCGGCGGCATTGCGCTCGCTGTTGAAGGGGTTGGGAAGTTGCAGTCAATTGGGCGGCGTATTTTCCAGTTGCCAGGCCCTGGTCCAGCGTTTGAATGACGAGTTTGACCCCGTCACTCTGCTCAAGCGCTTGTTGGCCTGTACCAGCACCGGCCTCGGTGGGAACGAAATCCCGGACCTGCTGAGTGAGCTTCGATGCGAGCAACCTTCGCAGAGGCTGATGGTCCTCAATAGTCTTTACCCTGCTTTCCGACAGTTGCCCCTGGCTGTTTGGCCAGATGAGGGCGTGCGTAAGGACAGCGTGAAACTCCTGCTGATGGTCATGGACCAACTGACCCAGAGCGAGCGATTGGAGAACCAGCGTTTCGGCGCAGGGGCGCTGGCGTGACCGTGCTGTCGACCATCAATGCAGTGCTGCTCAAAGTGGCACAGCGCGCCGAAGTCTTGGGCGCCGTGGTGGTCATGGCGATCGTTTTCATTTTTATCGTACCGTTGCCCACCTGGCTGGTGGATATCCTGATCGCGCTCAACATCTGCATCTCCTGCCTGTTGATCGTGCTGGCGTTGTACCTGCCCGGGCCGCTGGCTTTCTCGTCGTTTCCGTCGATTCTGCTGTTGACCACCATGTTTCGCCTGGCGCTTTCGATTGCGACCACGCGCCTGATCCTGCTGGAGCAAGACGCGGGTGACATCGTCGAAGCGTTTGGCAATTTCGTGGTGGGTGGCAATCTGGCGGTAGGGATGGTGATCTTTCTGATCCTCACCCTGGTCAACTTTCTGGTGATTACCAAGGGCTCGGAGCGGGTCGCGGAAGTCGCGGCGCGTTTCAGCCTCGATGCGATGCCCGGCAAGCAGATGTCCATCGACAGCGACTTGCGTGCCGGCCTGATCGACGGCATTCAGGCGCGGGACAAGCGTGAGCAATTGTCTCGGGAAAGCCAGTTGTTCGGGGCTATGGACGGGGCCATGAAATTCGTCAAAGGGGATGCCATCGCCGGCTTGATCATTGTGGTGGTCAACCTGCTGGGCGGCTTCTCCACGGGCATGTTCCAGCACGGCCTGAGCGCTGGCGAGTCTATGGCCTTGTACTCGGTACTGACCATCGGTGATGGCTTGATTGCCCAGATTCCGGCGCTGCTGATTTCCCTGACTGCGGGCATGATCATCACCCGCGTGGCGCCGGATGGGCGCAAGGGCATTACCAACATGGGCGCCGAAATCGCCCGGCAAATGACCAGTGAGCCCAAGAGCTGGATCATCGCCTCAGTGGGCATGCTCGCGTTTGCCGTCGTGCCCGGCATGCCGACCGGGGTGTTTATCTTTATCTCGCTGATCACCGGTACGCTGGGGTATTACCTGGTGCGCCAACGTCAGCGCCAGGAGCGCCCGGCAAACGAGGCTTCCGAGGCGGTTCGTCCCGAGGAGAACGGTAGCGAAGATTTGCGCGGGTTCGATCCGTCGCGGCCTTATCTGTTGCAGTTTTCGCCGGTGTTGCGAGGCACCCCCGAGGTGACGGACCTGATTCACGGGATCCGCCAGTCCCGTAACGCGCTAGTGGCCAACATTGGTCTGACGCTACCCCCGTTCGAGGTCGAGCTCGATGCCGCGCTGGCGGATGATGAAATGCGTTTTTGCGTCCATGAGGTGCCGATGGTGAAAGCCTCGGTCGTTTCTCGGGTGGCCGTGGACCGTAACGCGTTCACCGTCGTACCCGAACACGGCGTGCCTGGGCTGGCGGAACGTGACGAGCAGGGCTGGCTCTGGCTGGCGCCGGATGATCCACTGCTCGATGACCCGCAGTTGGAGCGCTTCACTGCAACGGACCTGATACTCCAACGCATGAAGCAGGCCATGATGCTCAGTGGGCCGCAGTTCCTGGGTATCCAGGAAAGCAAATCGATCCTCAGTTGGCTGGAGCATAACCAGCCGGAACTCGTTCAGGAGCTGCAGCGCATCATGCCTCTCTCGAGGTTCTCGGCGGTGTTGCAACGCCTGGCGAGTGAAGGCGTTCCACTGCGTGCCGTGCGCCTGATCGTGGAGTCGCTGATCGAGTTTGGCCAGCATGAGCGCGAACCCGAGGCACTGGCTGATTACGCGCGTATCGCCCTCAAAGCGCAGATCATGCATCAGTACAGTGAAGCGGATGGCCTCCATGCCTGGTTGCTCTCGCCTCAAACCGAAAGCACGTTGCGTGACGCGCTGCGCCAGACCCAGACCGGTGTCTTCTTTGCGCTCGACGACGAGCACAGCTCAGCCCTGATCAACCTGCTCAACCAGGCTTTTACCGTTCGGCCCAAACTCAAAAGTGTGATGCTGGTCGCCCAGGACTTGCGCAGCCCGCTGCGGACATTGCTGCTCGAAGAATTCAACTACGTGCCGGTGCTGTCGTTCGCGGAGCTGGGAAGCAGCTCCAAGGTAAAAGTACTGGGGCGTTTTGACCTTGCTCAGGTTGATTTGATGCGTGGGGCACAGGCATGAGCCGGTGGGTATTTACTAATCGATCGAGGCGCCGGTGATGTTTGAACTGCGTGTTTTGGACGGTTTGTGTCAAGGGGCTGCACTGCCGCTGTTCGGTGAGCAGTGGAGCATCGGTGCCCATGCCGATGCCGACCTGATGCTCAATGATCCTGGTGTTGCCCAGCAGCATGCTCGGCTGCTGCTGGTCGGAGCGAACTGGTCGGTACAGGCTGAAGCGGGGCTGTTGCAAGGCGCCGATGGGCAGGTTTTGGCGCAGATTGCGAGCCTGGCACCGAACGCTGTGTTTTGCGTGGGGTGTGTACGGCTCTGTGTCACCTTGGCTGATGAGCCTTGGCCGCCGGCACCTACCCAGGCTCCCGTGGCGTCAGCTCCTGCCACTGAGCCGACGCCAACCCTCAATTTATCGTCCATTTCCCCTCCACAACAAAAGCGCCTGATTACTGTGGTGCTGGTGATAACGGTGATCTTCATTCTGGTGGGCATGGCCTCTACAGGGGAGCCCGAGGCCCAGGCTTCCCTGATGCCGCAGGCCGTCCAGAAACGTGAACTGGCCTCGCCGTTTGAAGTGCGCGAGCAGTTGTTGAAGATGCTGGGCGAGCGTGAGCTGGGCCAGCGCGTTTCCCTGCAAGTCATCAATGGCCAGGTGACGCTCAGTGGGGATGTCTCCCAAGACGATGTGGACCTGGTGGCACGGATGCTCAGCCGTTTTGGAGAACAGTTCGAAAGCGCTGTACCGGTACTCAGTCGTGTACGTGCGCGCGACAGCGCGTTGCCCTTCAAGATCGTTCAGATCGTCGGCGGGCCGAATGGCCATGTGGTTCTGGAAGAGGGGACCCGGTTGTTCGTGGGCGATGAGGTGGAAGGACTGCGCCTGGTGTCGATCGATAACAGCAAAGTGATATTTGACGGTGCTCAGCGGTATGAGGTGCGCTGGTGAGCCTGGAACTGCAAGCGCGTCTAGAGGCCTGGCAGCAACGCCAGGCTCAGTCACTGGCGGCTTTTGCGCCGGTGACGATGCGCGGTCGCATCCAGCGCGTCAATGGCATGCTACTGCAGTGCCGTCTACCCCTGGCGCGTATTGGAGACTTGTGCCAGGTCGAGAAAACCCCGGGTGATTGCATGCTCGCCGAAATCATTGGCTTCGATCAGCAGGATGCGGTGCTCAGTGCCCTGGGTAACCTGGAAGGCGTGCGGGTGGGGGCCAGCGTTGAACGCCTGGGTGTGGCGCATCGGGTAAAGGTCAGCGACGCGTTGCTGGGCCAGGTGTTGGACGGTTTCGGCCGGCCCATCACGGGGGAGGGCGCCAGTGCCTTTGTCGAGACGGACTTGCCGGATACGAGTGCAGTGCTGTGTGAAGCACCGTTGCCCACTGAACGTCCGAGGATCCACCGCGCGCTGGCCACCGGAGTCCGTTCGATCGATGGCTTGTTGACGTTGGGTGAAGGCCAGCGTGTCGGGCTGTTTGCCGGGGCGGGTTGCGGGAAGACCACCTTGCTGGCCGAAATCGCCCGTAACGTTGAGTGCGATGTGATCGTGTTCGGCCTGATCGGTGAACGGGGCCGTGAGTTGCGTGAGTTTCTGGACCATGAGTTGGATGAGCAACTGCGTGCCAAAGCGGTATTGGTGTGCGCTACCTCCGATCGCTCAAGCATGGAGCGTGCGCGTGCGGCATTCACCGCTACGGCCCTGGCCGAAGGTTTTCGACGCAAGGGGCTGCGGGTGTTGCTGCTGATCGACTCACTGACCCGTTTCGCCAGGGCGCAGCGTGAAATCGGTCTGGCGGCGGGTGAACCGTTGGGCCGCGGTGGTCTTCCGCCGTCGGTCTACAGCCTGTTACCCCGTTTAGTGGAGCGCGCCGGGTTGACCCATGAGGGGGTGATCACGGCGATCTACACGGTACTGATCGAACAGGACTCCATGAACGATCCGGTCGCTGATGAGGTTCGCTCACTGCTGGATGGTCATATCGTGTTGTCTCGCAAGTTGGCCGAGCGCGGGCACTATCCGGCAGTGGACGTGCTGGCGAGCTTGTCGCGAATCTTGAGTAACGTTGTCTCACCGGCGGACATTCGCGCCGGCACCGCATTGCGACGCTTGTTGTCGGCTTACCAGCAGATCGAGTTGATGCTCAAGCTGGGGGAATACCAGCCTGGCACTGATGCCCTGACCGACCTGGCGGTGGACAGCCGCCAGGCGGTCGATGCTTTTCTGCGCCAGGACTTGCGTGAGCCCACGCCCATGGCGATGACGCTGGAGCACATTCAGGAGCTGACCGCACATGTCCCATTCTGACCTGCTGCCAGGCGATGTGGAGACACTTCGACGCCTGCGCAGGCACCGGGCAGACCGAGCCGAACGTAGCCTGCGTGAAGCGAAGCGAGCTCAGCAAACGCTGCTTGCCCAAATAGAGCAGGCCAGCGACACGCTTGAAGAAAGCCGGCAGGACGAGGCCCGGGAAAGTGCTCACCTGCTCAGCCAATACCAGGGCCAGGTAATGACCTTGCAGGCCCTGAAAACCTGGGGCGCACAGGAGCGTGTTTTATCGGCCAATACCCGTCGAGACAAAGCCCGGCTGGAAGCATTGCAGAGCCAGCAGGAAGAAAAGGCAACCCGCGTTGGCAGCGCCCAAAAACAGGTCACCGAGCGCCTGCGGCAGGTTGAAAAACTCCAGGAGCTGTCCCTTTTACTGGCGCAGGAGCCAACGTGAAACAGATTTCCAATAAGCCCACTGAGTACCCACGGCTACGTGAAATACGCGAGGACCGTGAGCCCATCTGCGCCGGTGTCGTGCCTTGGGAGCAAGGGCGATTATTCGCCCAGCTGTTCGCGGGCCTGGACGAGGGCGCAGGGAGGGGACCGTCTCTGCTGAAGGCGAAACCGATTGCCGATGCCACCTTGATTGGCGCCCTCACAGACCTATTGCTCCCTCGTATGCAAATGGGGGGGCAGTGGCCGCTTCAGGCGGTGTTGTACCTGCCCAGGCTTGGGCGGATCAACGCCAGCGTGCGTCGTGAACAAGGCGCCTGGGCCATTGAGCTGGAACCTGAGCAAGACGCAACGGCACGCTGGCTCAGTGGTGTACGGCAACGATGTGAAGGCCGCTTGGCAGCGGCGCTGGGGCTGCCGGTCAGCCTGCATTTACCTTGCATAAGGTTGACATGATAGTGCCGTCGCTGGTGTTGCCCTGGATCAAGAGCGACATCGTTGCTGCTCACCGTCGATTGGGACGTGGCTTGTGCATGCCCTTTCAAGTGGCGGGGCAAGACGGTGAGCTGCGCTTGGAACCCAGGCGGCCGCCCACCGAAGGCGACATCGTCTGCCTTGAAACCCAGTGTGGTGTGCTCGCGCTTGCGCAGGCCGGACCGCTGCTTAGCTTGCTGGGCGAATGCCCGGTCACGTTGGCCCAGGCGGGTAACAATTCAAATCCCTGGTTTTGGGCGTTATTCCAGCACCACCTGAGCCCGCAGGTACGAACGCTGCTGGGCACCGTGCGACTGCTGGAGGTTGATCGCCCGGTCGGGTTCGGCTGCCAGATCACTGTGAGCCTGGGGGCATCTCGCGTCGTGGGCTACCTGTGGCTTGCTGCCGAAAGCTTCCTGGCGTTACACGCGTCCGGCCCGTGGCGCCCGACTGCAGAGCCGATGACGGCGTCGTTTCAGTTGGCGATTGCCGTGACGCTCGGGCGTTTGCAATTGCCGGTAAGGCAGGCACAAGCGCTACGCACCGGTGATGTGTTGTTGCTTGAGCAGCGCTTTTTTCAGGCCAGCGGGACGGGCTATGTACGCACCGGCAGACGGTGCTTGCGGGGGTGTATTGACGATGCCAATGGCGCGGTGTGCATGACCCTTACTGCTATCGAGGAGACGTCCGTGGACGACAATTTTACTGCTCCCCATTACTCGGGGCATGAGAAGGATGAGCCGGTGGTGGATGTATTCGGTGACGAGCCTTTCGATGAGTTGAGCATGGCTCTGACGGTACGCTGCGGAACGCTCAACCTCACCTTGGGTGAGCTGCGCAACCTTGCGCCCGGTGCAGTGCTGGGTATTGCCGGTTACGCCCCGGGCATGGCAGGTCTCTATTATGGCGACCGCTCGATTGCTCAGGGGCAACTGGTGGAAGTTGATGGGCGCCTGGGGTTGCAGTTGTCCCGTGTGATGTTCGGTCGATGAATATCCAGGGGCTGGATCCCCTCATTCTTGCGGTGTTTCTGGGGGCGCTTTCGTTGATGCCCCTGTTGTTGATCGTCTGCACATCGTTCTTGAAAATTGTCATTGTGCTGATGATTACCCGCAACGCCATCGGTGTGCAGCAGGTGCCGCCGAGCATGGCCATCAACGGCATCGCGCTTGCGGCAACTCTCTTTATCATGGCTCCAGTGGGCTACGAGATTGCCGAAAGCATCAAGGTCTCGCCCCTGGACATGAGCAATGTGCAAACGTTTTTGCAGACGGGAAGCGAGGCCATCAAACCGCTGCGTGCCTTCATGTTGCGCAATGTGGACCCGGACACGTTGACGCACTTGCTGGACAACACCGCACGTCTTTGGCCTGCGCAAATGGCGCAGGACGTGCGGCGCGAGGACTTGATCCTGCTGGTGCCGGCGTTTGTGTTGTCACAATTGCAGGCGGGATTTGAGATCGGTTTTCTGATCTACATTCCCTTCATCGTAATTGATCTGATTGTCTCCAATCTGCTGCTGGCGCTGGGCATGCAAATGGTCTCGCCGATGACCATTTCACTGCCGCTCAAGTTGCTGTTGTTCGTGCTGGTGTCGGGGTGGTCGCGCTTGCTCGACAGCCTGTTCCTTTCCTACCTCTGAGTGCCCTATGGAACCGATCGTGTTGTTCAAGCAGGGCATGCTGTTGGTGGTCGTCCTGTCGGCGCCGCCGCTGATTGTGGCGGTGGTGGTGGGTGTGCTGACGTCCCTGGTACAGGCGTTGATGCAAATACAGGATCAGACACTGCCCTTTGGTATCAAGTTGGTTGCCGTGGGTATCACGCTGATCCTGACCGGCCGCTGGATTGGGGTTGAGCTGATCCAGTTGATCAACC
Source organism: Pseudomonas sp. GW821-FHT05H12 (assembly GCF_059419385.1). Taxonomy (NCBI): domain Bacteria; kingdom Pseudomonadati; phylum Pseudomonadota; class Gammaproteobacteria; order Pseudomonadales; family Pseudomonadaceae; genus Pseudomonas; species Pseudomonas sp. GW821-FHT05H12. The sequence continues at coordinate 53,299 of NZ_JBWKRS010000005.1, forward strand.
TGACCTTCGACATGATTGGCCGCTCGGCCCTGAACTGAGGCGTTGCCTGTGCTGCTTTATCTTGAGTACCTGCCCAGCCTGATGATCGGCATGTCGCGCATCTACCCCTGTGCCATTTTGGTGGCAGCGTTCTGCTTTCAACATATCCGCGGCATGCTACGGCACACCATTGTGATGGTCATGGCATTGATGCCTGCGCCGGGTATTCATGCCGTATTGGCGGTCGAGGAATACTCCGCTTTGATGCTTGGTGCACTGGTGCTCAAGGAAGTGGCCCTGGGCCTCCTGTTGGGCGTGCTGCTGTCGATGCCGTTCTGGATGTTCGAATCGGTGGGAGCGCTGCTCGATAACCAGCGTGGAGCCTTGGCGGGGGGGCAGCTTAATCCTTCACTGGGCCCGGATGCGACGCCGATCGGGCACTTGTTCAAGCAGTTGGCGATTTATCTGCTGATCGCCACGCTGGGGTTGGGAACGTTGACCCAGGTGATCTGGGACAGCTACCTGATCTGGCCGCCCACCGTATGGTTTCCGCTGCCGGCGGCGAATGGCATGGGCGTATTCGTCGGGTTGCTGGGTGATACTTTCAGCCACATGATGCTCTACGCCGCGCCTTTTATCGCGGTGCTGCTGTTGCTGGAATTCGGTATCGCGTTGCTGGGGATTTACAGCCAGCAGCTACAGGTGAGTACGCTGGCGCCCCCCGTCAAGTGCCTGGCGGGTATCGGCATTTTACTGGTGTACTTTGCGTTGTTGCAGGACCTCATCGTCGGGCGCATGAGCCAACTGGGCGACCTCAGGCATTCGCTGGGGCTGCTCTTCAAGGCGTCACTGCCGTGAGTGATTCAGGGGAAAAGAAGCACCCGGCGTCAGCCAAGAAGCTGCGTGATCAACGCAAGAAAGGCCAAGTCGCCCAAAGTCAGGACGTAGGTAAGTTACTGGTGCTGACGTCGATCAGTGAAATCGCACTGTTCACGGCCGAGAGCAGCCTGCAACGGTTCCAGCAGTTGATGATATTGCCGATCTCGGACCTGAATCAGCCGTTTGCACGGGCTCTGGAGGAGGTGCTGGTTGAAAGCCTGATTGTGTTTTTCTCATTCTCTGTGTTGATGGCAGGGGTGGCGATTGCTGTGAAGCTCATCAGCAGCTGGATGCAGTTCGGATTATTGTTTGCGCCAGAGAGCCTCAAGCCCGACTTCAATCGCCTGAACCCAGTCAGCCAGATCAAGCAGATGTTTTCTGCTCAATCGCTGATGAACCTGTTGATGAGTATCGCCAAGGCGTTTCTGATAGGGATGACTGTGTATTTGGTGGTCTGGCCCTCTTTGGGGGCGTTGATCAACTTGGCCAACAGTGACCTGCAAAGTTACATCCTGGCGTTGATCGTGCTGTTTCGGCACTTGCTGCATGCCTGCCTCGGCCTGTTGTTGATACTGGCGCTTATCGACCTGATGATGGTGAGGCATTTTTTTGCCAAGCGCATGCGCATGACCCAGGTTGAGGTCGTCAAAGAGTACAAGGATATGGAGGGCGACCCGCATGTGAAGGGCCAGCGCCGCGCATTGGCGCAGCAATTGGCCCAGGAAGAACCGAAGGTAAAGCTGCCCAAGCTGGAGGAGGCGGACATGCTGGTGGTCAACCCGACGCACTATGCGGTCGCCTTGTATTACCGCCCTGGTAAAACACCGCTGCCGCTGCTGGTGAGCAAGGGCACGGACGACGAGGCTCGCAGGCTGATCGATCGTGCCAAGGCCGCTGAGGTACCAGTGATCCAGTGTATATGGCTGGCGCGCACGATCTATACAAAAGAGTTGGGTGCGAGCATTCCCCGCGAAACCTTGCAGGCGGTGGCGCTGATCTATCGCACCTTGCGTGAGCTGGACGATGAGGCCAAGCGTGAGACGCTGGAAATCCCCGAGCTTGATCAGCGCTGACCTGGGCGCCATGGGCATCCAGATAGGCAAAACAGCCATCGAATGCCAAGGGGCGAAACGCTGCTCCAACACGCGTTGTGATTACCCGGTTTGCAAGGCTGCGCGAGAGGCGTGAGGTGCACACACCGTGATAGCGGGAGCGAGTGACAGGTGAGCGGCCGCGCCGCTCACCCGATTTTTCAAGATTACCTGGCGTTGATCATCGGGCATTGGCGAGCGCTCAGCGCTCCAGCGAGATGGTCTGGTAGTCCGCCCGCTCACCACTGGGGCCGGGTTCGACGCGCATCTGTGGCGGCCACCAGATCACCATTTGGTCCTTGGTCGATTGTGGGCGTGAGCAGGAGTCGCCCTTGCACGTGGGGGTACAACCGGTGACGAACAACGCTGCACTGATCAGTGTGATGCACAACAAGCGGCGATTCATGGCTTGGCCTTCTGAGCTGGAGTGATCAAGGAAGGGCGGGGTACGCTGAGGTGTTCGTCCTTTACCACCGGGCGCATCGCGATAAAGACTTCGGCTTCCTCACCGGGCTTGAGCCAGGCACGCGGCCACGCGCTGACTGCCAGTGTCTGCGAGTTGCTGCATTCTTTTTCGTCTATACGCACATTGCGGTTGAACTGGTTACGCAGCACCACGACTGCCACGTTGTACTCGGGGCCGGCATACCATTGGCTGCGATTTTCGTTCAGCGCCAGCAATTCGCGCGTGTTGCATAATGTCCGCAGCCCTAGTGGCATCGGTGCCGCTTTGAAGGCCTGGGGGACTTGCCCGCTGACCAGGTGCGCCAGGGTGCTGATAACGTCGTTGCGATTGATCACCGGCTGGTGAGGGCTGTAGCGCCTGGCGAGCGGTGTGAGCGCCGCTTGCAGATCGGCTTGGTCGGCCTGGGGCAAATAGCGCGAGGGGTCGGACTGGTCGCCGATGACGCGCGGGGTGAGGATAAACAGGCGCTCACGTCGATTGTTCTGTCGTTCGGTCGAGGAAAACAACGCCTTGCCCAGCAGCGGAATGTCCCCCAGCAGAGGCACCTTGTTCTGCTTGTCGGTGCTTTCGGTGACATGGAATCCACCCACCACCAGCGAGCGTTTTTCGGCTATTACTGCCTGGGTGCTGACCTTGCCTCGGCGCACATCCAGCTGGCCTGGCGTGGGGTTGGTCTCGTCGAAATTCCCATCTTCAATATCCACCGCCAAGTGGATCTGGTGACCACCGCGACTGGTGATGACACGCGGTACGACCTGGAAGCTGGTCCCCACGGTGACCGGCAGAATGGTTGCGTTTTCTCTGCCGGGCGTCAGGTACTGAGTGCGGTTGAAGTCGATGACCGCCGGCTGGTTTTCCAGGGTGAGGACCGAGGGGTTGGAGACCATGGTTGCCAGTCCCTTGGCTTCAAGTGCGCGTATATCCGCGTAGAAGCGATCACGATTTTCAATCGATAACTGAGAGCTGGTGCCGGGGGCCTGGTTGGTGCCGAGGCCACGGAAACGACTGTTCTGGAAACCCCAGTTCACGCCGAACTCGCGTAATTGCGTGCGCTCGATGTCGAGGATAATGGCATCGATCTCTATCAGCTTGCTGGCGACATCGAGCTGAGCGATCAACTCGCGGTACAGGGCTTGGCGCTCCGGCAAATCGTAGATCAGCACCGCGTTGTTGCGCACGTCAGCTTCGACGCGAATCCGGCTGGAGGGGGCTGGTGCGCGTGGGGTGAGCGTGCCGCCTGTCTCCATTTGCGCAGGGTTGCCGTTTACACCAATCATTTGCCCGAGCAGTGGGTTGTTCAGTCGGGGAATGTTTGGCGCAAGGGGGGAGGGTTGTGCAGGGGGCCGTTGGCCAAGCCCCGAAAGGGCCGAGGTGGAGCGGGGCTCCAACAACCCGCGTAAAATGCTAGCAACGCCGGGAATGGCATGCTTTTCACCGCGATATTCCACTTGGCGATCCGTTGCGTTGGCAAACTTCAGCGGGTAGCTGAGCACGCTTTGCTTTTCTTCCGGTGAGCGGCGTTGGCTGCTGAAATGCCTGATCTGTTCGATATAGCTCCTCGGGCCGGAGACCAGGACGACGCCATCTTCGGGGAGTTCGCCCCAGCCGAAGCGGCTGTCGAGCAGGCCAATATCCGTGAGTGCTTTTTTGAGGTCCGCGATGGTTTCGGAAGAAACCTCCAAACGTGCAGATTCCTGTTGATCCAGAGAGCTGATATAGAGCGTGTTGTTGTACAGATACCACTGGAAGCGATGTTCGACCCCCAGCCGATCAAGCAATGACTGTGGGGTGTTGGCGCGAATCTTTCCGTTGACGTTGCCCTCCAGTAGCCCCTCCACTTGCAGTTGCGTGCCAAAGGTCTGCGCAAAGTCTTCGAGCACTTCTCGCAGCGGTTTATGTTGGGCCTCGTAGGCGTAAGCGGTATTTTTCCATTCGGAAGGAATGGCGGCGTAGGTACTGACTACGGGCATCAGCAAGCAGGGCAGTGCGACCAGGCACCGCCATCCCGTTCGTTTTGACGATAAGCGCGTTGAGTCAACGCGCAAGCCTGTGTGCTGGGAGGGGGGGTTAAACATGAGGTGTTCTCTTATTAGTAAGACGGCGAGCGAAGCGAGATAGGTTTGAGGTTCAGGGCCGGCCGAACAGGGCGCGCGGCAGTGGAGCGCCAGGTGCCGCGTTGGTTGAGCAGCGCCTGGAGGCAACCGAAGAGAGTGGCCTGATCGCACGACCCGCGCAGGCTCTGAGCCACTCACCGACCAGCACTTTCGTTTTTACTGGAAACTCTCAAAGGCACTTTTGAGCAGCAAGTGATTCACCCGGTTGTGTTCCAGGTAGGCCATCTGCGTCGTGGCTTTTTTCATGGCCAGTTCGAAGAACTCTGTGTCTGAACCATTGGCTGAAACTTCAGCGATATTCGCTGTGTAGGCCTTATGGGCGACGTCGCTGTTCCTTAACAACTGGCGAGACAGATCATTAAAAAAATCCATGGTTTTTCCTTCATGCCGGTGGGTTTGAATGCGCGATAGCTCCGCTTGCAAGACGTTATGAAAACGCTGGCTCGCGTACTTTCAGGTCGTAATCCAAGTACTCTTTACTGGTGTTGAAGAACGCTTCGAGCAGTGAGTTCCAACTGATTCGGAAGTCGCCCTCGTCGGTTTGCAAAACGAGTGTCTGAGGCCGGACTGCTTCGTCGGTGTGAAGCTTCCAATACGTGGCATTGCGAAGGCTGAGGCACTGTTTGATCTCTTCAACGTCATGGGGATGACACAGCAGCGTCGCGTTGATTTCCTGGACTTGGCTGGCCAGTAGTTGCTTGAGCAAGGCTGCCAGCCTTTGAGGAGGCGCGATGTCGTCAAGCAGGCTGCGCATCGCTTGCTGGGTGATGCGGGTCGCATAGTGTTCGAGGCTGTCACACATCGCCTGACGGTCGAGTTCCCACTGCTTGAGTTGGGTATCTGCGCGCTGCCAGATCTGCAGCGAGGCCTCTTGCTGCAGCGCTTCACATTTTCTTTCGGCCTGGCTTATCAGCTCGCCGGCCTGGGCACTGGCGTGGCGTAAAATATGGTTGGCCTGGTCCCAGTCCTTAAGCTCTTCACGGAGGATCAGGTTGCGTGGCAAACCAGAGGCGCCGCTGGGCAATTCAAGGGAGTGTCGGCATAGCATCGGCGTTCTCCTTACACGTTCGAGCCGAGGGGGATGGCGTCGGTTGCCGTTGTCGTCACCCGCCAGACGACGGCTTGCCAGAGTGTGTTCAGTTGGCTGGTTGCTCCCTCGACGGAGATTTTTTTTTTCTGCTTCTTGCACGCGCCCACGGGGAAAGCGCAATCGCAGGCGTTGCCAGGTGGAGGTCGCTACCCAGCTGTAGAGCAATTGCAACGGGTCGGCATCGCGCAGTGGCAGCGCAGGAGGCAGGGCCTTGGAAAGTCGTGTGCACCACAGCTGATGACTGTCGCTCAAGGCTGACGAGGCTTGCGGGTTGAAGGTGTCGTGAACCAGTGTCAGCGCCAAATCGAGTTGTTCCGTGGAGGCGAGGGCCAGGCGGAGCACGGTGGTGTGAGGCTCCGGAGGCAGGCAGGCGACAACACCGTGGAGCGTGCAGGAGGCCCATCCCCCGCTACAGTGGAGCGCATCCATCGCACGATGAGCGTCATCTCGCCAGTCTTCGTGGGCGTACTTCCAGGGGAACGCCCACCATTGGGCCCAGGCCAAATGCTCGCTCGCCGACTGATCGATGCTAGGCGTCATGGGCAGGGCCAATTGATTCGCCAGCTACAGGCCTCCCTTGCCGCGCACGCTGGCGTCGTGCAAACAGGAATGATGCCGCGAGGGTGACGGCCACTAGGCTGAGCAGAAAAAGGGTTACGCTGGTTCGCCAGAACGGGAGGTCATCGTTGGGCACCAGGAACGGGCCGAAGTAAGTCAGGCGTTGCTGTTCCTGATAAGCAGTGGCGGTCACGAAAATCACGCTTAGCTTTTGCGGGTTGTCCACCGCAGCGGTCATGCCCGGGATACTGCTCGCGACCATCCTGCGTACGCGGGCACGGATGTTATCGGGGTCCAGGCGCGGGTCATGTTTGATGAATACCGACGCGGACGCGGGTTGGACCGGTTCACCCGGTGCTATACGTTCCGGCAGCACCACGTGCACACGCGCAACGATCACACCGTCAATATTGGACAGGGTGGCCTCAAGCTCTTGGGACAGGGCATAGATGTAGCGCGCGCGCTCTTCCAGCGGCGTGGAAATGACGCCCTCCTTGCGAAACGTGTCACCCAGTGTAGTGCGTGCCGCTCGAGGCAATCCGGCGGCTTCCAGCGTGCGTACGGCGCGCCCGATGTCGACGGCATTGACGGCGACGGTGACGCCATCCTTGGCCGGGATTTTCTGCGTGCGAATGTGTTTGTCGGCCAACTCTGCGATGACCTCATTGGCCTCTTGCTCGGAAAGTTGGCGATGAAGTTCGACACGATCGCTGCAGCCACCCAACATCAGAGCAGCCGCCAGGAGTAACACGACAGGCAGGAAATTATTCATGGCCATTATTGCAAGTTGCAGATTTTGTCGAGGCATTGAGTGGCTTTGCCCAGGCTTTTTACCAACAGTTGGGAGGTCAGTACGACGTTGGATAGTTCACGTGGGTACTGCTTGAAATCGTCTGGATCGGAGCCTTTGTTGGTTGACTTGAGTGCGTGCGCAAGACGGGTTTCCAAGGCCTTGACGTGTTGTCCGGCCTCTGACAGCAGCGAAGGTCCTGGAGGATTGTCTACCCGAGTGGTAGTCGCTCCTGAGCGGTTCAGCGATGCGGTGAAAAAGTCGACGTCTGTATTGGACGCTGAATGACTTGGTGTGTTAACGGCTTCTTCAAGGCCGTTTTGTCGCACTGAAAAGTCAAGTTTTTCTATCTTCATGTAAAGCCTGCTATGTCGATATTTGACGCAGCCTGCCTGGGGCGGCTGATATAAAAAGTTGCTATTTCAGCGAACAAGAAAGCCATCCCCGACGGATAAATCGGGGAGGCGGTTGTATTAGCGAACTTCTTTAGCTGCCGCATATTTGTTGGTGATTTGTTTAGCTTTCAGGCTCAGCTCGAAACCCTCCCGAGCAATGGCCTCCGCTTTATCCAGCAGATCATCACTGCTATTTCCTGTGCCAGGTTTTGTTCCAGAGCCGGGCAGGAAGCTGTTGGTATTGAGGGGGGATAAACCTTGAATGGACATAATAAACTCCAGCTGCAATGTTTGAAGGGGATACACGTTCGCCGTCGGCCAAGCCATATTTATGCCTTGGCATTTCAATAACGCCTTGAGCCTGGCTCCAGTTGTGTGGTGTTTAGCAACAAGGCGTTCCAAATGTTTCAGTGGCAGATGTTTCTAAATGTTTGAAAGCGCATTAAGCCAGGGATATATCCAGCTGTTTCATTCTGTAGTAAAGCGTGCGCTTGGCCACGCTTAGCTCCGCTGCGGCGCTATCGACACAGTAATCGTGGCGTAGCAACGACTCTTCGATCAGTGCCTTTTCCAGCTGCCGCAGGCGTTCTTTCAGGCTCATCACGGATTCCTGCCTGACGTTCAAGGAGGTGGAGAGTAGCGGTAAGCCCAGGACGAAGCGTTTGGCTGTCGAACGCAGTTCGCGAACGTTGCCCTGCCAGGGATGGCTTAGCAATTGCTGCAGCAGTCCGCTAGGCGGCGGCGGGGCCGAACAACCGAAATGGGCAGCTTCTTGCCGGATCATTTCCAGGAATAACGGAATGATGCGTTCGCGCCGGTCCCGCAAGGCCGGGAGTTGGATGTTGACGACATTCAGGCGAAAGTACAGATCGCGCCTGAAGGTGCCTTGTTCGACCATCGTGTGCAACGAGTGTTGGGCCGATGCAATGACTCGCATATCGACGGGGATAAAGCGGGTTGAGCCCAGGCGCTCTACGCCGCGGGATTCCAGCACCCGCAATAGCTTGGCTTGCAGAGTTAGCGGCATGCTGTCGATTTCATCAAGGTACAGTGTCCCCAGATGAGCAGCTTCCACAAAACCGGCCCGTGATTGCATCGCACCGGTAAAGGCGCCGCTGTTGACGCCGAACAGTTGGCTTTCCGCAAGGCTTTCCGGGATGGCTGCGCAATTCACAGCAATGAAGCTACCGCGCCGTCCCGACAAATGATGGACTCGTTGCGCCAAGGTGTCCTTGCCGGTACCGGTCTCGCCCATCAAGAGGATGTCAATATTAAGGGCGGCAGTAGTATTGATGGTTTCTTCAATTTCAGATCCTTCAATAAAGAGTGGATCTACTGGCGTGTCTATTTGAAACAAGGCCGACATAGTGCGGGTGCTCCACTGTCGCTGTCACTTCATTGTTGGCCTGATGCTCTGTCAATATCAGCCGATAAAGGTAACTTACCAAGTTTCTCGTTGAGGTTGTAAGAGAGGAATGAGCAGTATTCTGTAAGAAAAGTAAGAGTTATTCCCGGAGGGATGAGATGCATATGTAAGAGGGGCGTAAAAAGCGCGGAAGAAAACAGGATTAATCTGAAGTGTTGGACGTAATGACTGCGATAAAAGTTATTTGCGGGGCGAGCGCCCACAAAAAAGCCGATGCAATGCATCGGCTTATTGTTTGCGGAAAACCGCGGAAGGCACTTATACGTTGAAGCGGAAGTGCATTACATCGCCATCTTTAACGATGTAGTCCTTACCTTCCAAGCGCCATTTACCGGCTTCCTTGGCACCGGCTTCACCCTTGTACTGAATGAAGTCGTTATATGCGATCACTTCGGCACGGATAAAGCCTTTTTCGAAGTCGGTGTGGATTACGCCGGCAGCCTGTGGCGCGGTTGCGCCGACCTTGACGGTCCATGCACGGACTTCTTCCACACCGGCGGTGAAGTAGGTCTGCAGGTTGAGCATTTCGTAACCGGCGCGGATCACACGGTTCAGGCCAGGCTCTTCCAGGCCCAGGGCTTCGAGGAACATGTCCTTTTCTTCGCCGTCTTCGAGCTCGGCGATTTCCGCTTCGATTTTGTTGCACACCGGCACCACGATCGCGCCTTCTTCATCGGCAATGGCCTTGACCACGTCGAGCAGCGGATTGTTCTCGAAGCCGTCTTCGGCCACGTTGGCGATGTACATCACCGGCTTGGTGGTCAGCAGGTGGAAGCCCTTGATCACGGCCTTCTCGTCGGCGCCCATGTTCTTCATCAGGCTGCGCGCAGGCTTGCCTTCGGTGAAATGCGCGATCAGTTGCTCCAGCAGGCCTTTCTGGACCACTGCGTCCTTGTCGCCGCCCTTGGCGTTACGCGCGACTTTCTGCAGTTGTTTTTCGCAGCTGTCGAGGTCGGCGAAGATCAGTTCCAGGTCGATGATCTCGATGTCGCGTTTCGGGTCGACGCTGTTGGAGACGTGAATCACGTTCTCGTCTTCAAAGCAGCGGACCACGTGAGCGATGGCATCGGTCTCACGGATGTTGGCGAGGAACTTGTTGCCCAGGCCTTCACCTTTCGAGGCGCCGGCGACCAGGCCTGCGATGTCGACGAATTCCATGGTGGTTGGCAGGATGCGCTTCGGATTGACGATGGCCGCCAGGGCGTCCAGGCGTGGATCCGGCATCGGCACGATACCGCTGTTGGGTTCGATGGTGCAGAAGGGGAAGTTCTCCGCCGCAATACCTGACTTGGTCAGGGCGTTGAACAGGGTGGATTTGCCGACGTTGGGCAGGCCGACGATGCCGCAATTGAATCCCATGGTGTTTCCCCTCGGTAAGAGTCAGGCCTTCTGGCTGTGCAGGTTTTTCATCGCGCGGTTCCATTCACCGGCGAAGATATCCGGCAGCACGCCGAGGGCAAAGTCGATGCTGGCATCGAGTTTTTCCTGTTCGGCGCGTGGCGCACGACCCAGGACGAAATTTGAAACCATACTGGCAACGCCCGGGTGGCCAATGCCAAGCCGCAGACGGTAGAAATTATTCTGATTACCCAGCTGCGCGATGATGTCGCGCAATCCGTTGTGCCCACCATGGCCGCCGCCGAGCTTGAGCTTGGCAACACCGGGTGGCAGGTCGAGTTCGTCATGGGCCACCAGGATTTCTTCAGGCTTTATCCGGAAGAAGCCCGCAAGCGCCGCGACAGCCTGGCCGCTGCGGTTCATGTAGGTGGTGGGAATCAGCAGACGAACATCCTGACCCTGATGCGAGAAGCGTCCGGTCAGGCCAAAATATTTGCGATCGGCCGCAAGGTTCACACCTTGCGCGTGGGCGATACGCTCAACAAAAAGGGCCCCCGCGTTATGCCGGGTCTGTTCGTATTCGGCGCCTGGATTTCCCAGGCCAACGATCAGTTTAATGGCAGTCACGACAGGGGCCCTTCCTTTGGAGTTGTGGATAACATCGCCTGACCTTGGTGCGGCGAAAGTGGACAACAGTAGCTCATTTACTCAAGAGTAAACGTCGCGTTATCGCCCGCTTTCTCGCTACGTTCCGGTCCGCGATGTTTCCTCAAGCTCCGGCAATACAGAGTGAATTACTCTGCAGCGCCTTCTTCAGCTTCTGGTGCAACGCGTGGAGCGTGTACGTTTGCAACAGCTTTGTCATCACCGTGAGCCAGTGCAACAAACTCAACGCCTTTAGGGGCCTTGAGGTCGGACAGGTGGATGATGGCGCCAACTTCAGCGGCCGACAGGTCGACTTCGATGAACTCAGGCAGGTCTTTCGGCAGGCAGGTCACTTCGATTTCGTTCACAACGTGAGAAATCTCGCCGCCTTTCTTGATCGGTGCTTCTTCACCGATGAAGTGTACAGGGACGATAGCGGTCAGCTTCTGGCCAGCAACAACGCGAACGAAGTCAGCGTGCATGATGAACTGCTTGGACGGGTGACGCTGCATCGCTTTAACGATGACGTTCTGCTTGGTGCCGTCGACGTTCAGCTCGATAACGTGGCTGTAGGCAGCTTCGTTTTCGAACAGCTTGGCGATTTCCTTGGCCAGGATGGTCACGGACTCAGCAGGCTTGTTACCACCGTAAACAACGGCTGGAATGTTGGCGGCGTGACGCAGGCGGCGGCTCGCACCTTTCCCCAGGTCAGTACGCGCTTGGGCGTTCAGAGTAAAGTCAGTCATTTTGTATCTCCAAAATAGCCATCATCGAGGGGCGTTTGCGACCAGCGCCGTACTCGACATGGGCAAAAAAGCCCCGCCCCAACAGAATGCTGGGGCGGGGCGCTTTTCGTCAGTGAGGTGTACCGAAGGTTTGACCCTTAACGGAACATCGCGCTGATCGATTCTTCATTGCTGATGCGGCGGACCGCCTCGGCAACTACCGGTGCGATATCCAGTTGACGGATACGCGAACAGGCTTGAGCGGCTGCGGACAACGGGATGGTGTTGGTCACCACCAGTTCGTCCAGCATGGAGTTCTCGATGTTCTCGATCGCTCGGCCCGACAGCACAGGGTGTGTGCAGTAGGCGAAGACTTTTGCTGCACCGTGCTCTTTCAAGGCTTTTGCCGCGTGGCACAGGGTGCCGGCGGTGTCGACCATGTCATCAACCAGAATACAGGTACGCCCTTCGACATCACCGATGATATGCATCACTTCAGAGTGATTGGCTTTTTCACGGCGTTTGTCGATGATCCCGAGGTCCACGCCCAGGGATTTGGCAACAGCCCGTGCACGCACGACGCCACCAATGTCCGGGGACACGATCATCAGGTTTTCAAAGCGCTGGTCTTCGATGTCATCCACCAATACCGGGGAGCCGTAGATGTTATCTACCGGAATATCGAAGAACCCCTGGATTTGGTCAGCGTGCAGGTCAACCGTGAGAACACGGTCGATGCCTACCACGGTCAGCATGTCAGCAACGACTTTCGCGCTGATAGCCACACGTGCGGAACGCGGGCGGCGATCCTGACGGGCATAACCAAAGTAAGGGATTACAGCTGTGATTCGAGTCGCTGAGGAGCGGCGGAAGGCATCAGCCATCACGACGAGTTCCATCAGGTTATCGTTGGTCGGAGCGCAGGTCGGCTGAATAATGAAGACATCTTTACCGCGGACGTTTTCATTGATCTCGGCTGTAATTTCGCCGTCGGAGAATTTACCGACAGAGATGTCACCGAGAGGGATATGCAGCTGACGTACGACACGCCGAGCCAGATCGGGGTTAGCATTCCCCGTAAAGACCATCATCTTGGACACGCGCAGTACCTAGAGGCTGAGGGTAACCTGGATGAGTATTAGAAAATGGCAGGGGCGGCTGGATTCGAACCAACGCATGGCAGGATCAAAACCTGCTGCCTTACCGCTTGGCGACGCCCCTGTATCTGTTGCAACGAGTGCCTAACACTCGGTTCCTTTTAGAGCAGACTTTGCAGCTTGCGATGCAACATCGAAACGTTGCTTCCCTTTGCTACAAACCCTGTAAGGGTCTCTGTAAGAAGGGCCGAGACTTTATCAGCTTCAGCTTTGCTTGGGAAGCCCCCAAACACACAACTTCCAGTTCCGGTTAATTTTGCTTCGGTAAATTTACCTAACAAATTCAATGCGTTACGTACCTCTGGATAACGCCTTGCTACAACCGGTAAGCAGTCATTTCGACTGTTTCCCTTGGGAACGGGGCGCACTTTAATGGGAGAAGAGTTACGTGTCAACAACGGATCTGAAAAAATTTCTGCTGTACTTACAGATACTTGCGGCACAAGCACGACATACCACGGCTCTTCGGGGTATTCGGGGGTGAGTTTCTCCCCGACGCCCTCGGCGAAAGCCGCGTGCCCACGCACGAAAACCGGGACGTCCGCCCCCAGCGTAAGGCCCAGCGCCGCAAGGCGATCAGGGTCCCAGCCCAGCTTCCACAGATGATTGAGACCCAGCAATGTAGTCGCGGCATTCGAGCTACCGCCACCGATACCACCGCCCATGGGCAAGATTTTATCGATCCAGATATCAATGCCGAGCGAACAACCGGATTGCGCCTGAAGTTTTTTCGCCGCCCTCACAATCAGATTGCTGTCGTGAGGCACACCTTCGAATTCGGTGTGCAGCTGGATCACGCCGTCCTCGCGCACGGCGAAGGTCAACTCATCGCCGTAGTCGAGAAACTGAAACAGCGTCTGCAGCTCGTGGTAGCCGTCTTCACGGCGACCCAGAATGTGCAGCATCAAATTGAGTTTTGCGGGGGAGGGCAGGGTCAAGCGTTCTACAGTCACGTTATTGCCCCAGCTTGCGTGGTTGCCAGTCCTTGATCACCAGCGTGACGTCAAGGTCAGTACCATGCAGCTTGATACGCTCGGGCAGCCAGTAACCGCCTTGCTCGACGTAGCTCAGGTATTCGACCTGCCAGCCATCCTGCTCCAGGGTGGCCAGGCGACTGTCGCCGTTGAGGCTAAGGCGACTTTTGCTATCCGGTGCAGGCAAGCCGCGTACCCACCAGACCAGGTGAGACACCGGCAGCTTCCAGCCCATCTGTTCTTCCAGCAGCGCTTCCGGCGAGGCCGCTTCGTAGCGCCCCTGGTTGGCCACTTCGAGGCTCACTTGGCCCGGGCGCCCGGTCAGACGTGCGGCGCCCCGACCCAGCGGGCCGGACAGGCGAATGTCGTAGTAGTCCTGGCGTTGCAGCCAGAACAAGGTGCCGCTGCCGGAATCCTTCGGCGCACGAACCCCGACCTTGCCTTCGATCTGCCAGCCGTCAATGCTGCTGAGCTGGTCCTTGTGCTGTTTCCATTGCGCCGGGTTGCCCTGGCCTTCAACGGATTCACGGCTGCCTATGCCCGCGCAACCGGCGAGCAGGGCGATAAAACTGAAGACTACAACGTGGCGCAAGAACATAAGCTTAAAGGGTCTCGGATCCGGTCAGGCGCTTGATGGTGCCGCGCAGGATGGGGCTTTCGGGTTGTTCCTTGAGGAATTTTTCCCAGATTTGGCGTGCTTCGCGCTGCTTGCCGTTGGCCCACAGCACTTCGCCCAGGTGGGCGGCGACTTCCTGGTCGGGGAAGCGCTCCAGCGCCTGGCGCAGCAAGCGTTCGGCTTCATCCAGGTTGCCCAGGCGGTAATTCACCCAGCCCAGGCTGTCGAGCACGGCCGGGTCTTCCGGGTTCAGCTTGTGGGCTTGTTCGATCAGCACCTTGGCTTCGGCGTAGCGCGTCGTGCGATCCGACAGCGTGTAGCCCAGGGCATTGAGCGCCATGGCGTTGTCCGGGTCGCGCTTGATGATCAGGCGCAGGTCTTTTTCCATCTGCGCCAGGTCATTGCGCTTTTCCGCCTGCATGGCGCGGGTATAGAGCAGGTTCAAATCGTCCGGGTATTGCAGCAAGGCTTGTTGCAGCAATTTCCAGGCGCGTTCGCCCTGATTATTGGCCGACAACGTTTCGGCCTGGATCAGGTACAGCTGGATCGCGTAATCCGGCTCGGCATCGCGTGCAGCGGCCAGGCGTTTTTCCGCCTCGTCGGTGCGGCCGTTGCTCATCAAAATGTCAGCCTGGCGCAACTGGGCCGGCAGATAGTCATTGCCGGGGCCGACCTGGGCGTATTCGAGCAAAGCCGCCTGCGGGTCATTACGCTCTTCAGCGATACGACCGAGGTTCAGGTGCGCCGAGTCCACATGGCTTTCGCGTTGGATCAACTCTTCCAGGTACCCCTTGGCCTCGTCCCAGGCCTTGGCTTCCAGGCACACCAGTGCCAGGGAATAGCGCAGCTCGTCGTCGTCCGGGTATTGCTGGACCAGGTTGGCGAACTGCACTTTGGCGTCCTCCATGCGGTCCTGCTCGACCAGCGTGCGCGCGTACGTCAGGCGCAGGCGTTTGTCATCGGGGTACTTCTTGATGCTTTTTTCCAGCAGTGGCACCGCTTCCTTGCCGCGATTGAGGTTCTGCAGCAGGCGAGCACGCAGCAGGATCGGCGCGATCTCGCCGTCTTCCGGCGGGTTCTGCTCCAACAGTTTCAGTGCTGCGTCGGCCTCGTCATCCTGTTGTAGCAGCAGCGCCTTGCCGAAAATCAGCTGGCTGTTCTTCGGATGCTTTTGCAGCAGGCGGTCGAAACTCTTCATCAGGCCATTGCGTGTGTCCTGGTCAGTGTCGGCGGCCGACAGCGCGAGGAAATCGAAATGGGTGTCGCCCTTGCCCTGCAGGACTTTCTCCATATAGACCATGGAGTCGTCATACCGCCCGGCACGTGCCAGTTGTACCGCCGCCGCCCGCTGCGCTTCCAGGTCGTCCGGGGCGTTTTTTGCCCAGATCAGCGAGGTATCCAGCGCGGCCTGGTCGGCTCCCAGGTATTCGGCAATGCGAAACGCGCGCTCCGAAATGCCCGGGTCCTGGGTATTGATGGCCTGGGTCACGTAGTTATCCAGGGCAATATCGAAACGATTGCGCTGGCCGGCGAGTTCCGCGGTCAGTAGGCTGTAGATCGTTTCTTCCTTGAACGAGGAATAAACCTTGGGCTTTTCAGGGGCGGGGGTGCTGTCTTCGACCGGCGGCGTACCGTCCGGCGACACGGGGGCCAAGGCCTGGCAGCCGCTGAGGAAGACAAAAGCAAGGAGCAACGCGGAAGATCTATTCATATAGGAAGAGGACGACTAACCTGCGGTCGGATCATCATGACACAAGCCTTCGGCCAAACATAACCGAGTCTCAGTTGGTGCCTTTATAGACACAAGGCATTAGGACAATAGCCTACGGTGGTTGTTCTGAATCATTCGAAGTAGGACAATTGTCGGCTTCCCGACATCATCAGCGATATTGAATGGCCTTCCTCGCACTCGGTATTAACCACAAGACTGCTACCGTAGACGTGCGCGAGCGCGTTGCGTTCACGCCAGAGCAGTTGGTTGAGGCCTTGCAGCAGCTCTGCCGGCTCACCGACAGCCGCGAAGCTGCGATCCTTTCGACCTGCAATCGCAGCGAGCTCTATATAGAGCAGGAACATCTTTCGGCGGATGGGGTGCTGCGCTGGCTGGCCGATTACCACCATTTGAGCCTCGACGACCTGCGCGCCAGCGCTTATGTGCACGAAGAAGATGCGGCAGTTCGTCACATGATGCGCGTCGCCGCAGGGCTCGACTCGCTGGTGCTGGGCGAACCGCAGATCCTGGGCCAGATGAAATCCGCCTACGCCGTGGCCCGCGAGGCCGGTACCGTGGGGCCGTTGCTGGGCCGCCTGTTCCAGGCCACATTCAATTCCGCCAAGCAAGTGCGCACCGACACCGCCATCGGTGAGAACCCGGTGTCCGTGGCGTTTGCCGCCGTCAGCCTGGCCAAACAGATTTTCAGCGACCTGCAGCGCAGCCAGGCCCTGCTGATCGGCGCCGGTGAAACCATCACCCTGGTCGCCCGTCACCTGCATGACCTGGGTGTGAAGCGCATCGTGGTCGCCAACCGTACATTGGAGCGCGCGAGCATCCTGGCCGAACAGTTCGGTGCCCATGCGGTGTTGCTGTCGGACATCCCGGCCGAGCTGGTGCGCAGCGATATCGTGATCAGCTCCACCGCCAGCCAGTTGCCGATCCTGGGCAAAGGCGCGGTGGAGAGTGCGCTGAAGCTGCGCAAGCACAAACCGATCTTCATGGTGGACATTGCCGTTCCCCGGGATATCGAGCCAGAAGTCGGCGAGTTGGACGACGTTTACCTCTACAGCGTCGACGACCTGCACGAGGTGGTCGCCGAAAACCTCAAGAGCCGCCAGGGCGCTGCCCAGGCCGCCGAGGAAATGGTCAGCACCGGCGCCGAAGACTTCATGGTGCGCCTGCGTGAACTGGCGGCGGTGGACGTGCTCAAGGCGTATCGTCAGCAGGGCGAACGCCTGCGCGACGAGGAGTTGAGCAAGGCCCAGCGCTTGCTGGCCAACGGCAGCAGCGCCGAAGAGGTGTTGATGCAGCTGGCCCGTGGCTTGACCAACAAGTTGCTCCACGCCCCCAGCGTACAGTTGAAAAAGCTTACCGCCGAAGGCCGCCTCGATGCGCTGGCCATGGCCCAGGAACTCTTTGCCCTCGGTGAGGGCGCGTCAGATAGCTCTTCGGATAAAAAATCGCAATGAAAGCGTCACTGCTCAATAAACTGGACGTGCTCCAGGATCGTTTCGAAGAACTGACCGCCTTGCTCGGCGACGGCGAAGTCATTGCCGATCAGACCAAGTTCCGCGCCTATTCCAAGGAATACGCCGAAGTCGAACCGGTTGTCGCCACCTACAAAAACCTGCTGAAAGTGCAGGCCGACCTCGAAGGCGCCCAGGCGCTGCTCAAGGACAGCGACCCAGATATGCGCGAAATGGCCGTGGAAGAAGTCCGCGAGGCCAAGGAAAAACTCGCCGAGCTGGAAGGCGACCTGCAGCGCATGCTGTTGCCCAAGGACCCTAACGACGGGCGCAACGTGTTCCTCGAAATTCGCGCCGGCACCGGTGGTGACGAGGCGGCGATTTTCTCCGGCGACCTGTTCCGCATGTATTCGCGTTACGCCGAGCGCCGCGGCTGGCGCGTGGAAATCCTCTCGGAAAACGAGGGTGAGCACGGCGGCTATAAAGAAGTCATCGCGCGGGTCGAAGGCGACAACGTCTACGGCAAGCTGAAGTTCGAATCCGGCGCACACCGCGTACAGCGTGTGCCGGCGACTGAATCCCAGGGCCGCATCCACACCTCCGCGTGTACCGTGGCCGTGTTGCCCGAGCCGGATGAACAGGAAGCCATCGAGATCAACCCGGCCGACTTGCGCATCGACACTTACCGCTCGTCGGGCGCCGGTGGTCAGCACGTGAACAAGACCGACTCCGCCATCCGCATCACCCACTTGCCGTCGGGCATCGTGGTGGAATGCCAGGAAGAACGTTCCCAGCACAAGAACCGTGCGCGGGCGATGTCGTGGTTGTCGGCCAAACTCAACGACCAGCAGACCAGTGCCGCCGCCAATGCGATTGCCAGCGAGCGCAAGTTGCTGGTGGGGTCGGGCGACCGCTCCGAACGCATCCGTACCTACAACTTTGCCCAAGGCCGGGTCACCGACCACCGGGTCAACCTCACCCTTTATTCCCTGGACGAGATCCTCGCCGGTGGCGTCGAAGCGGTGATCGAGCCGTTGCTCGCCGAATACCAGGCCGACCAACTCGCAGCGATCGGTGAATAAATGACCATCATCGCCAGCCTGTTGCGCGCCGCCGACCTGCCAGACTCGCCTACCGCGCGCCTGGATGCCGAGTTGTTGCTGGCCGCCGCCCTGGGCAAGCCTCGCAGCTATCTGCACACCTGGCCGGAAAAAATCGTCAGCAGCGAAGATGCCTTGACCTTCGCCGGTTACCTGCAGCGCCGCCGTGGTGGTGAGCCGGTGGCCTATATTCTCGGCCAGCAAGGTTTCTGGAAGCTCGACCTGGAAGTCGCGCCCCACACCCTGATCCCGCGTCCGGACACCGAATTGCTGGTGGAAGCGGCACTGGAATTGTTGCCGGCCACGCCCACCCACGTCCTTGACCTGGGCACCGGCAGTGGCGCCATCGCCCTGGCCTTGGCCAGCGAGCGTCCGGCCTGGCAGGTAACGGCGGTCGACCGCGTGCTCGAAGCCGTGGCCCTGGCCGAGCGCAACCGCCAGCGGCTGCACCTCAATAACGCGACGGTGCTGAACAGCCATTGGTTCAGTGCCTTGCAAGGCCGTACGTACGACCTGATCATCAGCAACCCGCCGTACATTGCCGCCAACGACCCGCACTTGGTGGCGGGCGATGTGCGCTTTGAGCCGGCCAGCGCACTGGTCGCGGGCCATGACGGCCTGGACGACCTGCGGTTGATCATCACGCAGTCACCCGCGCACCTGAATGCCGGTGGCTGGTTGTTGCTCGAACACGGTTATGACCAGGCTGCGGCCGTGCGTGACTTGTTGTCGGGCGAAGGCTTTGAGGAGGTCCACAGCCGCATCGACCTCGGCAGCCACGAACGCATCACCCTGGGGCGCCGCCCGTGCTGACCGATCAGGAGCTGTTGCGCTATAGCCGGCAGATCCTGTTGCAGCAGGTCGACATCGACGGCCAGTTGCGCCTGAAAAACGGCCGTGCCCTGATCATCGGCCTCGGAGGCCTGGGCGCGCCGGTGGCGTTGTACCTGGCAGCCGCCGGCGTGGGTGAGTTGCACCTGGCGGACTTCGATACTGTCGACCTGACCAACCTGCAACGCCAGATCATCCATGACACCCACAGCGTGGGGCAGACCAAGGTCGACTCGGCATTGCAACGCCTGGCGGGCATCAACCCCGAGATCACGTTGGTCGCCCATCGCGGCGCGCTGGACGCCGACTCCCTGGCCGCCGCCGTCACGGCGGTGGACGTGGTGCTTGATTGCAGTGACAACTTCTCCACCCGCGAATCCGTGAATGCCGCGTGTGTGGCGGCCGGTAAACCCTTGGTCAGCGGCGCCGCGATTCGCCTTGAAGGTCAGTTGTCGGTATTCGACCCGCGCCGCGCCGAGAGCCCGTGCTACCACTGTTTATATGGGCACGGCAGCGACACCGAACTGACCTGCAGCGAGGCCGGCGTGGTCGGCCCGCTGGTGGGCGTGGTCGGCAGCCTGCAAGCCCTGGAAGCGTTGAAACTGCTGGCCGGGTTTGGTGAGCCGCTGGTAGGCCGGCTGCTGTTGATTGATGCATTGACCACGCGTTTTCGCGAATTGCGTGTCAAGCGTGATCCCGGCTGCAGCGTGTGTGGAGCGCAGCATGGTTAAGGACGCGCCCATCGGTGTGTTCGATTCCGGCATCGGCGGGCTGACGGTGCTCGACGAAATCCAGCAGCTGTTGCCCCATGAATCGCTGTTGTATGTGGCGGACTGCGGGCATATCCCCTATGGCGAGAAAACCCCAGGTTATATTCTTGAGCGCTCGCGGTTGGTGGCGGAGTTTTTCCGAGGCCACGGTGCCAAGGCGTTTGTGATCGCCTGCAACACCGCGACCGTCGCCGCCGTTGGGGATTTGCGCCTGGACTATCCCGACTGGCCGTTGGTGGGCATGGAGCCTGCGGTCAAGCCGGCCGCTGCCGCTACCCGCAGCGGTGTGGTCGGTGTACTGGCGACCACCGGCACCCTGCAAAGCGCCAAGTTCGCCGCGTTGCTCGACCGCTTCGCCACCGACGTGCGGGTGATCACCCAACCCTGCCCGGGCCTGGTGGAGCTGATTGAAACCGGCGACTTGTGCAGCCCCGCGTTACGCCAGATGTTGCAGGGTTATGTCGAGCCGCTGCTCAGCGCCGGTTGCGACACCATTATTCTTGGCTGCACCCATTACCCCTTCCTCAAGCCGCTGCTGGCGCAGATGCTGCCCCCCAGCATCATCCTGATCGACACCGGCGCCGCCGTGGCGCGTCAGCTCAAGCGCTTGCTGAGTGAGCGCGACCTGTTGGCCACCGGTCATCCAGAGCCTGCACAGTTCTGGACCAGCGGCGACGCCGACCACCTCAGAAATATCCTACCGACACTATGGAAATCTCCCGGCGTTGTGCGTAGTTTTGGCTCGTGAAAAATTCGTGAAATACCGGGGTTAGAAGCTGAACTTCTGTCTACACGCCAGCTTCTATAGCGAGTTAGCCTGCACAAAACCAAATAACGTCGTTCTCAAAGGATTGTTTCTTATGAAGCGCTTGTTCTGTTTGGCCGCGATTGCGGCCGTCGTGGTGGGACACTCGGTTTCGGCACAGGCCGCTGGCCTTGAATTCGGGGTGGGGAGTACCAGCGATTCAACCATGACCTACCGGTTGGGGTTGACGTCGGATTGGGATAAAAGCTGGTGGCAGAGCGATACCGGGCGGTTGACCGGTTACTGGAGCGGCGCCTACACCTACTGGGACGGCGACAAGCGCGCCAGTGTCAGCAGCCTGTCGTTCTCGCCGGTGTTTGTGTATGAGTTTGCCGGGGAAAAGGTCAAGCCGTACATCGAGGCAGGGATTGGTGTGGCGGTGTTCTCCCGCACGCGGGTCGAGGACAACAACATCGGCCAGGCCTTCCAGTTCGAAGACCGCTTGGGCTTCGGCCTGCGCTTTGCCGGTGGACATGAAGTGGGCATTCGCGCCACGCACTATTCCAACGCGGGCATCAGCAGCAACAACGACGGCGTAGAGAGCTACTCGCTGCACTACACCTTGCCGCTGTAACCACGCAAATCCTTGTAGGAGCCGGCTTGCCGGCGATAGCAACCTTGAGGCTTGCAGTGGTTTCAAGGGCCTCATCGCCGGCAAGCCGGGCTCCTACACGATGTATTTCAATCAGCGGTAAGCGGTGGCAATGCCCTGTCGCTCTTCCAGGCACTCCGGTGCCCCCATTTCGAACTCCCGGCAAATCAGCGGCCGTCGCTCATAGATCGTGCACATCATCGTGTCCCGATCCAGCGCCGCGCACCAGCCATCGTCCAGGCGCAACATCACTTCGCCGCCCCAATCGTCGGTATCGATATAGCGCTCCGGCACGCCGGTGTCGGTGATCAGCATCACTTCCAGCTGGCAGCAGCAGGCCGCGCACGTCGAGCAGGTGACGGCGGGTTCGGGGATCTGAACGTGGGGGATGTCTGTCATAGGCGCGCAGTGTAAGGCAAGCGCGTCAGGCGCGTGTGATTGCTCTGACAGACGTCAGTGCCCCAGCTGCCGCGCAACCCAATGCAGCACCGGGAACACCACGGCCCACAGCAGCGCGAGGCCGATCAGCGTAGGCGCCGTGGCGTAGCCGAAACTCACCCCGGCCAATTGGCTACCTGCGTAATAGGACAAGGGCCCGGCCACCGCGCCCAGCACGCTGGCGCGCCACCAAGGGCGTGCGGTCCACGCCAGGCAATGGCGCAAGGTAGTCGCGAGCAATGCCCACAGCAGTACCAGCCAGAACGGAATCAGCGGCCCGGGCAGGCTGAAATGAAACACACCAAAGGTGCGCAACGAGGTGTCGATCACTGTGCCGAGCAAGGTCACGGCGAGGATCACTTGGCCTTCCTCGGCCCAGGAACTTGTCCACAGCAAATGAAGGGCCAGCGCGGCGAACCCCACCAGCAGCCAGCGGCTGTCGCCACCGAGTACACAGGCAAACCAGCCGCACTGGAACAGCGCGGCATTGACCAGCGGTTTAAGCACTGAAGCGCCCGAGCAGCGGCGGGTTGATCGCCGCAGGCTTGGCCAGCAGCAACTGTGCGGTACCAATCGTTCGTTCCATGAACCCCCCTTCGCAGTAGCACAAGTAGAACTCCCACAAGCGCAGGAAGTACTCATCGTAGCCCAACTCGGCGAGGCGGCCGTGGGCGCGGCGAAAGTTCTCATGCCACAGGCGCAGGGTTCGCGCGTAGTGCAGGCCGAAATCCTCCATGTGCAGCAGGTTCATGTCGGTGTCGCGACTGACGATGTGCAGCATGTTTTGCACGCACGGCAGGGCGCCACCGGGGAAGATATAGCGCTGAATGAAGTCGACACTGTTCTTGGCCTGCTCGAAGCGCTGTTCCCGAATGGTGATGGCTTGCAGCAACATCAGGCCGTCGGCCTTGAGCAGGTGCGCGCATTGCTTGAAGTAGGTCGGCAGAAACCGGTGGCCCACGGCCTCGATCATCTCGATCGAAACCAACTTGTCGTATTGGCCGGTGAGGTCGCGATAGTCTTGCAGCAACAGGGTCACCTGGTCGTTCAGGCCCAGGGCGTCGATGCGTTTTTCGGTGTAGGCAAACTGCTCCTTGGACAAGGTCGTGGTGGTGACCTTACAGCCATAGTGCTGGGCCGCATACAGCGCCATGCTGCCCCAGCCGGTGCCGATTTCCAGCAAGTGGTCAGTCGGTTTGAGCGCGAGCTTCTGGCAGATGCGCTCCAGTTTGTTCAACTGCGCCTGTTCCAGGGTGTCGTCGGGGGTCAGGAATTGCGCCGCCGAATACATCATCGTCGGGTCGAGGAATTCTTCGAACAGGTCATTGCCCAGGTCGTAGTGAGCGGCGATGTTTTTCTGTGAGCCCTTGCGCGTGTTGCGGTTGAGCCAGTGCAGGCCTTGGGTGAACGGGCGAGCCAGTCGCGCCAGGCCGCCCTCCATCGCATCCAGAACATCCAGGTTGCTGACCATCACCCGCACCACGGCGGTGAGGTCCGGGCTGCTCCAATAACCGTGGATAAACGCCTCGCCCGCACCGATGGAGCCGTTGGCCGCCACCAGGCCCCACACGGCCGAATCGAGGATCTGGATTTCCCCCAACAGGTGCGCTTCCCGGGCACCGAACACTTGGCGTTCGCCGTCCTCGATCACCACCAACTGGCCATGGCGCAACTGGCTGAGTTGGCGCAGTACCGCCTTGCGCAGCAGCGCGGTGGTCATGCCGTTGACGTTCAGGCGGTTGGCCTTGACCGATAAGCTAGGGGTTTTCATGGCGGCGATCCTTGGTATACCCGACTGCGGTGCGAGAGGCGCCATCGGCGGCCCGGTGGGAAAAAATCGGTGTGCGTTTGAGCAACAGGCGCAGGGCCTGCCAGTAAATCGCCAGGCAGGTCTTGGCGGTCATCCACGGAAAGCGCCACAGGTAGCGGTGCAGACTGGCGCGGCTCAGGGCTTCTTTTTGCAGGTTCAGGGTGGCGTCGAAGACTTTAAAGTCGCCTTGCCAGTCGGCCATGTGCACACCCAGCTTGGCAGCGGGCGGGCTGAAGCTCATGCGGTATTCCAGCTCGCGCGGCAAAAACGGCGACACATGAAAAGCCTTGGCCACGGCAAAATGCTGGTGCTCATCGGAACCCAGCGCCTGGGCGGGCAGCACGTAGTGATAGCGCTCGCGCCAGGGGGTGTTGGTCACTTCACACAGGATCGCGGCCAGTTGTCCGTCGGCCTCGAAACAGTAGAAGAAACTCACAGGGTTAAAAGCCAGGCCCCAACTGCGGGCCTGGGTCAGTAGGCAGATTACGCCCTGGGGTGTACGCCCCAGTGCCTTGCCGACTTCGTGGCGCACGGCATCGGTCAAGCTCATGCCGTGGCGCGTCAATTCACGCAGGTAGTCCTGCTGGCGAAAGCCGAAGGGCGCCAGGCGACTCGCGCCGGCCAGGGGCGAGAGCCCGAGCACTTCGTCTTGTTCGCTCAAATCCAGGTACAGCAGGCCGATGCGGTAACGAAACGCATGGGCCTTGGGCGCGAACCGCCGATGGGCGATCCAGCCGCTGTACAGGGCACTGTTCACAGGCGCTCTCCAAAGGCTTCGGCCACACGCAAGGCGCTGGTCACGCCGTCTTCGTGGAAACCGTTGGCCCAGTAGGCACCGCAATAAAAGGTATTGCGCGTGCCGTGCAACTCTTGCCAGCGCGCTTGGGCAGCCACGGCCGCCAGGCTGTATTGCGGGTGTGCGTAGGTGTAGCGGGCAAGGATCTTCAGCGGGTTGATCATTGGCGTCTGGTTGAGGCTGACGCAAAAGGTGGTGGCGCTGTCGATGCCTTGCAAGATGTTCATGTCGTAGGTCACGGCCGCCTGGGTCTGCTCGCTGCCGGTCAGCCGGTAGTTCCAGCTGGCCCAGGCCAGTTTGCGGTCCGGCAGCAGGCGGGTGTCGGTGTGCAGCACCACGTCATTGTCGGCGTAGGGCAGGGCGCCCAGGATTTCCTGTTCGGCCTGGCTTGGGTCGGCGAGCAACGCCAGGGCCTGGTCGCTGTGGCAGGCAAACACCACCCGATCAAAGGTTTCGCGGCCGGCCGGGCTGTGGATAACCACGCCATCCTCTGTGCGCTCCACGTTATGCACAGGGCAATTGAGCCGAACGTGTTCACGAAAGCTGCGGGTGAGCGGTTCGATGTAGCTGCTGGAGCCGCCGTCGATCACGCACCACTGCGGCCGATTGTTCACCGAGAGCAAGCCGTGGTTTTTGAAGAAGCGTACGAAGAACTGCAACGGAAACCCCAGCATGTCGGCCAGGGACATCGACCAGATCGCCGCGCCCATCGGTACGATGTAATGTCGGATAAATCGCGGACCGTAGCCTCCGGCCTGCAGGTAATCGCCCAGGGTCATCTCGGCACTGATGCGTTGCTCTTGCAGGTCCAGTGGCGCCTGGCGATTGAAGCGCAGGATGTCGCGCAACATGCCCCAGAACCCCGGAGACAAAATATTGCTGCGCTGGGCGAACAGGCTGTTGAGGTTGTTGCCGTTGTACTCGAAGCCTTCGTTCTGGTCACACACCGAAAAGCTCATCTCGGTGGGTTTGAAGGTCACCCCGATCTGCCCCAACAGGCGAATGAAGTTGGGATAGGTCCAGTCGTTGAACACGATAAAGCCTGTGTCCACCGCGTAGCTTTTATCCTCCACGGTCACGTTGACCGTGTGGGTATGCCCGCCGATGCGCTCGCCCGCTTCGAACAGCGTGATGTCGTGGTTACGGTTGAGCAGGTAAGCACTGGTCAACCCGGCAATCCCGCTGCCAACAATCGCGATCTTCACAGGTCGTCCTTCTGCGGCGGCGGGCTGCGCAGCATGCGTTTGCCGATGATCAATTGCGCGCGGTTGGGCAATTTCGACAGTGGCCACAGCGTGGCGATGAAAAGGGCCGGGAAGGCGATTTCCAGCGGGCGTTTTTCCAGCTTGGTAAAGATGTGCCTCGCGGCCTTGCCGGCAGGCCAGCTCAGGGGCATGGGGAAGTCATTGCGCTCGGTCAGTGGCGTGTCGACAAAGCCCGGGCTGATCACCGTGACGTCGATGTTTTCCGGCGACAGGCTGATACGCAGCGATTCAAACAGGTAACGCAGCCCCGCCTTGGACGCACCATAGGCTTCGGCGCGCGGCATCGGCAGGTAGGTCACGGCACTGGCAACGCCTACCAAATGCGGCGTTTGCCCGGCGCGCAACAGGGGCAGCGCGGCTTCGATGCAGTAACTGCTGGCCAGCAGGTTGGTGCGCACCACGTGCTCGATGATCGATGAGTCAAACTGCCGGGCGTCCACGTATTCACAGGTGCCGGCGTTGAGGATCACCGTGTCGAGCGAGCCCCAGGCCGCGCCGATGCGCTCGCCGATTTCGCGCACGGTCTGGCTGTTCGTCAGGTCGCCGGCCACCACCAACACCTGCCCCGGGTAGCGTTGGGCGAGGGCTTCCAGCGGGCCTTTGGTGCGCGAGCTGAGCGCCACGTGGGCGCCGCTGTTGAGCAGTTCCACGGCCAGCGCGGCACCGATGCCACTGCTGGCGCCGGTCAGCCAATAACGACGGGGCGGTGTAAGGCTCATCCCATTCTCCTTTTCAGCCAGCTGACCACACTGCCCAGCACGGGCAAGTGTTCGTAGAGCATCGCGCCGGCATCGAAATAATCGCGATGGCGGTACACCTTGTCGCGCCACATCAGGTGCGAACAACCTTCCACCCGGATCACCTTGCCATTGGCCAGGCGCGGGTGACAAAAACTCATTTTCCAGCGCAGGTAGCCTTCGCCTTCCGCCACCTGGTCGAAGCCGTGGAAGTCGAAGCGCAACTGGCTGACGTTGCTGTACAGGTCGGCAAAGTAGCGATGCATCGCGGGCAGGCCGTGCACTTCATGCAGTGGGTCGGCGAAGGCGATGTCCTGGCTGTACAGGCTGTCGAGCAGGTGCAGGTTGTGCTTGTCCAGCGTGGAAAACGCCTGGGCAAACCGGCGCAGGAAGTCACTCATGAGCACCTCCGACCGCTTCACGTGAAGGCAGGCTGCGGAAGGCCGCCAATGCCCGCTCCCGTGATTTCTTCAGGTCGACGATTGCGCGCGGGTAATCCGCCACGCCGAACAGGCCGCCGACCGCCTCGGGGTTGTGCACTTCCTTTTTATTCAGCGCGGCCAGTTCTGGCAGCCAGCGCTTGATGAAAACGCCTTCGCTGTCGAATTTCTCCGACTGGCTCAGTGGGCTGAAGATGCGGAAGTAAGGCGCCGAGTCAGTGCCGGTGGACGAGCTCCATTGCCAGCCGCCGTTATTCGCCGCCAGGTCGCCGTCGATCAGGTGGCGCATGAAGAAACGCTCACCTTCGCGCCAGTCGATCAGCAGGTTCTTGGTCAGGAACATCGCCACCACCATGCGCAGGCGGTTATGCATCCAGCCGGTTTCGAGCAACTGGCGCATGGCGGCGTCGATGATCGGCAAGCCGGTGCGCGCCTCCTGCCAGGCGGCGAGGTCCTTGGGGGCATTACGCCAGGCCACGGCTTCGGTCTCGGGGCGGAACGCACGGTGGCGCGACACCCGTGGGTAGCCCACGAGGATGTGCTTGTAGAACTCACGCCACAGCAGTTCGTTGATCCAGGTGATGGCGCCCATATCGCCGCTTTCGAATTCACCCTGATTGGTCTGCAATGCAGCGTGCAGGCATTGGCGTGGCGACACCACGCCAGCAGCCAGGTACGCCGAGAGCTGGCTGGTGCCGGGCTTGGCCGGGAAGTCGCGTTCGTCCTTGTAGTAGCTGATCTGTTGGTCGGCGAAGGCGTCGAGGCGGCGGCGGGCTTCGTCTTCACCGGCCGGCCAGAGGGCGCGCAAGGTGTCGCTGGGCGGTTCGAAGCCGTCGACGGTTTCAGGCACCGGGTCGCTGTGGATGGCGGTTTTTGCCTGGGCCTTTGGCGTGGCCACCAAGCGTGGCAAGGCGCTGTGCAGGCGGGTGTAGCAGACTTTGCGGAACTGGCTGAACACCTGGAAATAGGTGCCGGTTTTGGTCAACACGCTGCCGGGTTGGAAAAACAGTTGGTCCAGGTAGCTGTGGAATGTCACACCGTCGGCTTCCAGCGTCTTGGCCACGGCGGCATCACGGCGACTCTCGTGAATGCCGTATTCCTCGTTGACGTGCACCGATGTCACCGACAACTCGCGGCACAGTCTGCTCAGCACACCGGGCGCCTGGTCCCAGGTGGCGCAGGTACGGATCAGCAACGGAATATTCAGTGCACCGAGCGCCTGGCTCAAGTGCGCCAGGTTGCGCAGCCAGAAGTCCACTTTGCACGGGGCATCATCGTGGGCCAGCCATTGTTCGGGCGTGATCAGGTACACGGCCGCGATCGGGCCCCGCTGGCTCGCGGCGGCCAGGGCGGTGTTGTCGTGTAGGCGCAGGTCGGTGCGCAGCCAGATCAAATGCATTTAAACGATTCCACGCTGGATCAGTAACTGATGAGCCGACAACGGGTCTTCGGCCACGAACAATTCGGGGATGTCACGGGTTAATACGGCCAGCTCGGCCTTGTGGATGCATACCGTTGGTCCGGTTATCAGTTTTGGGCAACTCACGCCGCCGAACAGTTTGGCCAGTGCCGACAGGTGGAGGGCCTTGCTTGAGTACAACAACACTGCGCGGGGTTGCAGGTGCTCCACCGCCAGGGCCAACTCGCCCACCGGTAACGGCCAATCGAAGACTTCCACCGGGCAGTCGGCGCTGCTCGCCAGCCAGGCGCTGAGCCACAGGTGGGGCTCCAGGGGCAGGTCCGAATGATTGACCAGCAACAGCGGCGCGCCTTGAAGCTGGCGGTTGTTGTGGTAAATGCGTGCGCCGAACTTGCTGCGCAGCCAGGACAGGAAAAACACCCGCTCCATCTGCGCGCCGAACTGGCCTTGCCAGCGTTGCTCCAGTTCCTGAAGCAGCGGCAGCATCAGTTGCTCGCACAAGGTGCGCGGCGGGTACAGCGCCATGGCCTGGTTGAAGGCGTCGTCGACCCGGCGCTCGGCCAGTTCGCTGATGGCGGTCACCAGGTTCTGGCGCAAGGCATGCCATTCATTTTCAACGGCGTCGGGGAAGGCCTGCGCGGAGTCGATCAGGCTTTTCACCTGGCTGACCGGCACGCCGCGATTGAGCCACGTCAGAATGGCGTGGATACGTTGAACATGCTCGACGCTGAACAGCCGATGCCCCTTGGGCGTGCGCTGGGGCACGATCAGGCCATAGCGGCGCTCCCAGGCGCGCAGGGTCACGGCGTTGACGCCGGTCTGGCGCGCCACTTCGCGAATCGGCAACCAGCCGTCTTCGAGCGCTTTGGCAATGTCTTCGCCGGGTTCGTCTTGCAGGGCAGGTTTCATAGTTAGATCGCGTTTCGCAGGCTGAGATTTTCCGGGTGCGGCTGCAGGTAAGCCTGCTGCGCGATGTAACGGTCCGGGTGTTGGCGAAAGTGGTGCTTGAGCAGGGTCAACGGCACCACCAGCGGCACGATGCCATGGCGGTACTGGCCGATGACGGTTTGCATTTCCTGCTTGTCGTCGGCGCTGATGGCCTGCTTGAGGTAGCCGCTGATGTGTTGCAGCACGTTGGTGTGGGTGCCACGGGTGGCGCATTTTTTCAGGCCGGTCATCAGGTCGCTGAAGTAGCAGTCGGCCAATTCTTCGAGATGGGTGTGCTTGCTCATGCTGCCGAGCAGGTGGCCGAGGCTTTTGTAATGCGCCGGGCTGTGGGCCATCAGCAAGTATTTGTAGCGAGAATGGAAGGCCAGCAGGCCGTGGCGGGTCAGGCCTTCAGCGCGCAATTGCTGCCAGCTGGCGTACACGAAGACGCGTGTCAGGAAGTTTTCACGCAGCACCGGGTCATTCAACCGACCGTCTTCTTCCACGGGCAGGTTGGGGTGGCGTGCGCAAAAAGCCTGGGCATAGATGCCGCGCCCGCCGCCGTCCACCGGGGTGCCATTGTCGCGATACACCTTGACCCGCTCCAGGCCACAGGACGGCGATTTCTGCATGAAGATGTAGCCGCACAGGTCAGTGTGTTCCGCCGCCATCTGCTCGCCGTAAGCGTCCAGCGGCTGGGTGACGTTGAGTTCACGGTGCACAGTGCCAACGGCTTGCGGGTGGGCGGGGTCGCCCACCAGGCGGATCGGTTCGCGGGGGATACCCAGGCCGATGGCGACTTCTGGGCACAGCGGCACAAAGTCGAAATAGTCAGAAAGGGTTTGGCTGCACAGCAGGGATTGTTTGTGGCCGCCGTTGAAGCGCACGTTTTCGCCCAGCAAACAGGCGCTGATGGCGATCTTTGGTTTTGCACTGCTGGACATGGCCAAACCCCTGCGAGATTCCTATACAAACTGAAAAGCTTGTACAACTAAATCTCATCATAGATTTGATGCTGTACAAGTCAAATATTTTGTACAAGTATTTGCGGAGTGTTACTTCCAGCCCATCCGCCAGGCTTCGGCGTTTTGCAGGGTTTGCCAGGCCAGGCGTTCAGCGCGTCGGGTCATTACGGCTTGCAGCTCGATTTCCAGCACGGTGCCTTCTTCGTCACGAAACAGCTCAGTGACCAGGAAGTGTTTTTCCTTGTGGCGTGGATGGGCTGCTGTCCATTTCGACAGCAGCAATTTGGCCGGGTTGATGCGGTTCATTGCAGGTGTTCGATCAAGCGTCGTGCGGCTTCCTGGCCGCTGAGCCATGCCCCTTCGACCCGGCCCGAGAGGCACCAGTCGCCACACACGTACAAGCCCAGGTCGGCGTCGGCCAGCACACCGAATTCGTGGCTGCTGGACGGCCGCGCATACAGCCAGCGGTGCGCCAGGCTGAAGGATGGCGCGGGCATGGCGCTGTGCAGCAGTTCGGCGAAGGCACCGTGCAGGTGTTCAATCACCGCTTCTTTGGGCAAGTCCAGGTGCGCCTTGCTCCAGGCGCTGGTGGCGTGCAGCACCCAGGTGTCCAGGGTGGTGTCGCGCCCGGGCTTGCTGCGGTTACGGGCGAGCCAGTCGAGGGGGCTGTCTTGTACGAAGCAGCCTTCCATGGGGGTGTCCAGCGGCGTGTCGAAAGCCAGGGCGATGGCCCAGGTCGGGTCCATCTTCACGCCTGCGGCGGCGCTCGCCAGTTTGGGCGCTGCGGCCAGTAGAGCGGTGGCCTGCGGCGCCGGCGTGGCGATGACCACATGGCTGAAGGGGCCGTGATTGCCGCCGTCGGCATCCAGCAGGTTCCAGTGTTGGGTGCCCTGGAACACTTCGGTGATACGGCAACCAAACTCCACCGGCAGGTCATCGAGCAGGGCGCGGGTGATGGCGCTCATGCGTGGCGTGCCGACCCAGCGGATCTGTTCATCGGGGGAGGGGGTGAGTTGGCCGGACTTGAAGTTGTACAGCTGGGGCTTCCATTGCTCGGCCCAACCGTTGCTTTGCCAGCGTTGCACTTCGTTGACGAAGCGCCGGTCGCGGGCGGTGAAGTACTGTGCGCCCATGTCCAAGGCGCCCGCATCGCTGCGCTTGCTGGACATGCGGCCACCACTGCCGCGGCTTTTATCAAAGAGTTGTACAACATGCCCTGCGTCTCGTAACGCTCGGGCGGCTGAGAGACCGGCGATGCCGGTGCCGATGATCGCGATGGGAACAGTCATGGGAGGCCTCGTTTTACCTTTGGGTGCAGACTACGCCGACACCAATAGCTGTACAATATTGTTTTTTGGTATAAGTTTTGGCGTGCCTGTTCTAACGGTGTGACCTATGGTTAAAGCTGAGGCTTAGCCAACGTTACGCCCGTTTACAAATGATCCCTTTCTATAAAATAGACCAGTGATCGACGGCGAACGTTACATCAGGAGCGTCCCATGCATATTTTGCTGACCGGCGGTACGGGTCTGATCGGCCGCCAACTGTGCCAACACTGGCTGGCGCAGGGGCATCAACTTACGGTGTGGAGCCGTGAGCCGGAGACGGTCGCCAAATGGTGTGGCGCTCAAGTGCTGGGCGTTGGCCGTCTGCAAGAGGTGATCGGCCCGGTGGATGCGGTCATCAACCTGGCGGGTGCGCCGATCGCGGATCGCCCCTGGACCCGCAAACGCAAGGCGTTGTTGTGGAGCAGTCGTATCAGCCTCACCGAAACCCTGCTGGCGTGGATCGAGGGTTTGGAGCACAAACCCGCCGTGCTGATATCGGGTTCTGCGGTGGGCTGGTATGGCGACGGCGGCGAGCGCGAACTGACCGAGGCAAGCGGCCCGGTGCAGGATGACTTCCCCAGCCAGCTCTGTATTGCCTGGGAAGAAACCGCTTTGCGCGCCGAAGCCTTGGGCGTGCGCGTAGTGCTGGTGCGCACCGGCCTGGTGCTGGCGGCGCAGGGCGGCTTTTTGTCGCGGTTGCTGCTGCCATTCAAGCTGGCGCTGGGCGGGCCGATCGGCGATGGTCGGCAGTGGATGCCGTGGGTGCATATCAAGGATCAAATCGCCCTGATTGATTTTCTTCTGCACAAGAACGACGCCAGCGGTCCTTATAATGCGTGCGCGCCGCACCCAGTGCGCAACCGCGAGTTTGCCAAGACCCTGGGCCAGGTGCTGCACCGCCCTGCGTACATGCCGATGCCGGCGTTTGCGTTGAAGGTTGGGCTGGGCGAGTTGTCCGGGTTGCTGTTGGGCGGCCAGAAAGCGGTTCCCGAACGCTTGCTGGCGGCCGGTTTCACTTTTCAGTTCACAGAGTTGCACGCGGCCCTGGAAGACTTGTCCAGCCGCCTCTAGCCATAGGATGTTGCATGACGGATCACGCGTTGTTACTGGTCAACCTGGGTTCACCGGCGTCCACTTCGGTGGCCGATGTGCGCAGCTACCTCAATCAATTCCTGATGGACCCCTACGTGATCGACTTGCCGTGGCCGGTGCGGCGTTTGCTGGTGTCGCTGATCCTGATCAAGCGCCCCGAGCAATCAGCCCACGCCTACGCGTCCATCTGGTGGGACGAGGGCTCGCCGCTGGTGGTGCTCAGCCGTCGCCTGCAACAGCAAATGACCTCGCAATGGACCCACGGCCCGGTGGAATTGGCGATGCGCTACGGCGAGCCGTCGATTGAAAGCGTGTTGACCCGTCTCGCCGCCCAAGGCATTCGCAAGGTCACCCTGGCGCCGCTGTACCCGCAGTTTGCCGACAGCACGGTGACCACGGTGGTTGAAGAAGCCCGCCGCGTGCTGCGTGAGAAAAAACTCGATCTGCCGCTGGCGATCCTGCAACCCTTCTACGACCAACCCGAATACCTCGACGCCCTGGTGGCCAGCGCCAAGCCGCATTTGCAGCAGGATTACGATCACCTGCTGTTCAGCTTCCACGGCTTGCCGGAGCGGCATCTGCAAAAACTCAACCCTGGCCACACCTTCGACGGTGCCACCGATTGCTGCGCGAACGCCTCGGCGCAGGTGCGTGCCACCTGTTATCGCGGGCAGTGTTTCAGCGTGGCACGGGATTTTGCCGCGCGCATGGGCTTGCCAGAGGACAAGTGGTCGGTGGCCTTCCAATCGCGCCTGGGCCGGGCGAAGTGGATCGAGCCCTACACCGAGGCCCGCCTGGAAGCGCTGGCCCAGCAAGGCGTGAAAAAGCTGCTGGTGATGTGCCCGGCGTTTGTCGCCGATTGCATCGAGACGCTCGAAGAGATCGGCGATCGTGGGCTGGAACAATTCCGCGAGGCCGGAGGCGAGGAGTTGGTGCTGGTGCCGTGCCTCAATGACGACCCGCAGTGGGCGAAGGCGTTGAATGCCTTGTGCGAAAAAGCACCAGTGTCTCTATAGCTAAAGCCAGTGAAGATCAAAATGTGGGAGCGGGCTGGCCCGCGATGGGGCGTGTCAGTCGATTGATTTGTTGGCTGATGCACCGCTATCGCGGGCAAGCCCGCTCCCACATTAGCCCTCCCACATTTTTTACCGTGTTTACAGGTTAAGGGTGAGGCTGACGGTCAGGTTGCGCGGTTCGCCCGGGTTCACCCAGTAGCTGCTGTAGGACCGCTCGTAGTACTTCTCATCAAACAGGTTGTTGAGGTTCAGGCCCAGGGTGACGTTCTGCGTCGCCTTGTAATGGGCCAGCAAATCGACGGTATGGTAAGCCGGTAGCTCAAAGCGACCGCCTGCTTCGCCGGAGCGATCGCCCACATAGGTGAACGCCGCGCCCAGATCGGAACCGCGCAACGCACCGTCCTGGAATTCATATACGCCCAACAGACTGCCGCTGCGCTTGGCCACGCCCAGTATCCGGCTACCGGCTGGAATCGCCTTGTCGCCTTTGGTCACTTCAGCATCGATATAGGCGAACGCGCCGATCACTCGCACCGCGTCTGTCACCTGCCCGGTCATTTGCAGGTCGAACCCTTGGCTGCGTGCTTTGCCCATGGCGCGGTTGAGGTTGGTGGCCGGGTCCAGCGTCAGCACGTTTTCCTTTTCGATATGGAAGGCGGCGAGGGTGGTGCTGAGGCGGTCGTCGAACAGTTCACTCTTGATCCCCACTTCATAGCCCACGCCTTCTTCGGGTTTGAAGGGTTTTTTGTCGGCGCCCAGGCCTCTGTTGGGTTTGAACGAGGTGGAGGCGTTGGCGAATACGCCGACGTGCGGCGTGAGTTGATACAGCAGGCCCGCGCGCTGGGTGAAGGCGTCGTGGGTCTGGTGGCTTTTGGGCGCGCCGGTGAAGTCTTCGATGTGTTGGTCGAAATGCTCGAAGCGCGCACCGAGCATGCCGCGCAGGCGGTCGGTGAAGATGATTTGGTCCTGCAGGTTCAGCGCGTGGCTTTTGGTCTGCTCGAAGAAATCGGTGCCCGAGCGCAGGCCGTTGGGTTTGGGCTGGCCGTAGACCGGGTTGTAGAGGTCGATGGCGTAGGGGCTGCCGGCGATGGCGGTCACGCGTTCTTTCTTGCGGTAGTCCTCGTATTCGGTGCCGATCAGCAGTTCGTGCTGCCAGCTGCCAACGTCGAACAGCCCGCGCAGTTCAAGCTGGGTGATGCTGTCGTGCCAACCGGTGGAGCGCTCGCGGTAGCGGCGGTTGACGGTATGCCCATCGGCGTTGAGTGCGCGGCTTTCCGATGCGTCACCCCACAGGCTGCCTTGTTTGTAGTGGCTGGCCAGGCGCAGTTTCCAGGCGTCGTTGAGGTGATGTTCGAGGGCCGCCTGGAGGCGGTTGTTGTGGTTGCTGATGTCGCCGTCGTTGGGCTCGCCGAGGAAGGTTCTGCGGGATACGCCGGGGGCGTCGACGATGCCTCGATCGAACGTGGAGCGGTGGCGCACGAATTCGCTTTCGACGAGCAGGGTGGTGTCCGAGTCCAACTGCCAGCTCAAGGACGGTGCGACAAAGACACGCTTGGCGCCCACGTGGTCGCGGAAGCTGTGGTTGTCTTCGACCGCCAGGTTCACACGTGACAGCACGCGGCCCTCGGGGTCCAGTGGCGTGTTCACATCCAGGGCGGTGCGATAGCGGTCCCAGCTACCGGCGCTGGTTTGCAGGGTGGTGAAGGCGTCGGGCTGGGGTTTTTTGGTGACGATGTTCACGGTGCCGCCCGGATCGCCGCGTCCGTACAGGCTGGCGGCGGGGCCTTTGAGCACTTCAATGCGCTCGATATTGGCTGTGTCCGGTGTGCTCGGGTAGCCGCGGTTGGCGCTGAATCCGTCCACGTAGAACTCCGAGGTGGTGAAGCCGCGCACGCTGTATTCGTAAAGTGTCAGGCCGCCGAAGTTGTTTTGCTTGGACACGCCGCCGGCAAATTCCAGCGCGCGTTCCACGCTGGTGCTGCCCAAGTCCTTGAGCACGGTGGCGGGAATCACGCTGATGGATTGTGGGATGTCGCGCAGGGCCGTGTCGGTTTTGGTCGCGCCGGCGGAACGGGTGGCGCGATAGCCGTTGACCGGGCCAGTGGCGGACTCGTAGGCGTCGGAGGTGACGCTGATGGTGTCCAGTTCAACGGTATTGTCTTCGGCGTAGGCGGGGTCGAGCAGCAAACCCAAGGCCAGGCCAGCCAAGGGGGCAAACTTTCGAGACGGCATGATAGAGCGTTCCAATAGCGATATTGAAACAATATAACATGCCTAATGAGAATGAATCGCTTCGAAACATTGCCTTACAGGTGCCCGAAAACGAGCACCTGTTCGCGGGCGTTATTCCTCTTCTTTCACCGGTGCAGGCGGTGGGCGCAGGCCGATTTCGGCCATCAGCTTGATCTCTTTGCCGTTGCGCATGACCTGGATCGCCACCTTGTCGGTCGGTTTGATCCGCGCCACCTGGTTCATCGACTTGCGACCATCTCCGGCCGGCTCGCCATCGATGTTCAGGATCACATCACCCAATTGCAGGCCGGCTTTTTGCGCCGGGCCGTCGCGGAAAATCCCTGCGACCACAATGCCTGGGCGCCCGGTCAGGCCAAACGACTCGGCCAGTTCCTTGGTCAGCGGTTGCACTTCGATCCCCAGCCAGCCGCGAATCACCTGGCCGTGTTCAATGATCGACTTCATCACCTCCATGGCCAGCTTCACCGGGATCGCAAAGCCGATGCCTTGTGAACCACCGGACTTGGAGAAAATGGCCGTGTTGATACCGGTCAGGTTGCCATTGGCATCCACCAGTGCGCCCCCGGAGTTGCCCGGGTTGATCGCCGCGTCGGTCTGGATGAAGTCTTCGTAGCTGTTGAGCCCCAGCTGGTTACGTCCGGTGGCGCTGATAATGCCCATGGTGACGGTCTGGCCCACGCCGAACGGGTTGCCGATCGCCAGCGCCACGTCGCCCACGCGCAACGCTTCAGAGCGGCCGATGGTGATCGATGGCAGGCTCTTGAGGTCGATCTTGAGTACGGCGAGATCGGTTTCCGGGTCGCTGCCGACCACGCGGGCCAGGGTTTCGCGGCCATCACGCAGGGCCACCACGATCTGGTCGGCGCCAGTGGTCACGTGGTTGTTGGTGAGGATGTAGCCTTCAGGGCTCATGATTACCCCGGAACCCAGGCTGGACTCCATGCGCCGTTGCTTGGGCCCGTTGTCACCGAAATAGCGGCGGAACTGCGGGTCTTCGAACAGCGGGTGAGCCGGCTTGTTGATGACCTTGGTGGTGTACAGGTTGACCACGGCAGGCGCCGCGATGACGACAGCATCCGCGTAGGTCACCGGGCCTTGCACCACCGCGCTGGTCTGCGGGGCCTGTTGCAGGTTCACATCAAGGCTGGGTAGGCCTACAAACTGGGGGAAACGCTGAATGATCAGCATCGCGATCAGCACGCCAGCCAACAATGGCCATCCAAAAAAACGCAGTGCCTTGAGCATCAAGTAAGTCCTGACAGGTTGCAGGGGGCGGGAGAGCGCCCATAATGTCGCGCATTATACGAGGCTGCGAGCGCCTCGGAACGGGATATTTAGGAGTCTTTTATGGCCGTCCCCCTTAGCACCCTCGTCGAGGAAGCGGACCGCTACCTCGGCAGCGCAAAAATTGCCGATTATTGCCCCAATGGCCTGCAGGTCGAAGGCCGCCCGCAGGTGACGCGCATCGTCAGTGGCGTGACTGCCAGCCAAGCCCTGCTGGACGCGGCCGTCGAAGCCCAGGCCGATCTGATCCTGGTGCACCACGGTTATTTCTGGAAAGGCGAGAACCCCTGCATCACCGGCATGAAGCAGCGCCGGCTGAAAACCCTGCTCAAGCACGACATCAGCCTGCTGGCCTATCACCTGCCGCTGGACCTGCACCCCGACGTCGGCAACAACGTGCAACTGGCCCGCCAGTTGGACATCACCGTCGAAGGCCCGCTGGACCCGAGCAACCCCAAAGTCGTCGGCCTGGTCGGTTCACTCGCCGAACCACTGTCACCCCGCGACTTCGCGCGCCGTGTGCAGGAAGTCATGGGGCGCGAGCCGCTGCTGATCGAAGGCAGTGAAATGATCCGCCGTGTCGGCTGGTGCACAGGGGGTGGCCAGGGCTACATCGACGACGCGATTGCGGCCGGTGTCGACCTGTACCTGAGCGGTGAAGCCTCCGAGCAGACCTTCCACAGTGCGCGCGAAAACGACGTCAGTTTCATCGCGGCTGGCCACCACGCCACCGAGCGTTATGGCGTGCAGGCGCTGGGCGATTACCTGGCACGGCGCTTTGCCCTGGAGCATCTGTTCATCGATTGCCCGAATCCCATTTGATCCTCGCTGCTGAACAATAATGTGGCAGGCTTGTGTGGGAGCTGGCTTGCCTGCGATGCAGACACCTCGGTGATTCAGAAAAACCCGGGTGATGCCATCGCAGGCAAGCCAGCTCCCACCCTTGACCGCGTTTCGGCCCAAACTGAGGGGCATATTCATATACCGTTTCGATCTAGTTGGCTCCCTGAATAGAAGCAGGTGCTGTGCTAGCATGCCCCGCTCGAACACGGCCCGCTGGCCGTCCATAAGATCGTTTTCGTGAGTAGCCATGGTCGACAAACTGACGCATCTGAAACAGCTGGAGGCGGAAAGCATCCACATCATCCGCGAGGTCGCCGCCGAGTTCGACAACCCGGTGATGCTCTACTCGATCGGTAAAGACTCCGCCGTGATGCTGCACCTGGCACGCAAGGCCTTTTTCCCGGGCAAGCTGCCGTTCCCGGTGATGCACGTCGACACCCGCTGGAAATTCCAGGAGATGTACAAGTTCCGCGACAAGATGGTCGAAGAGCTGGGCCTGGACCTGATCACCCACGTCAACCCGGACGGCGTGGCGCAGGGCATCAATCCGTTCACCCACGGCAGCGCCAAGCACACCGACATCATGAAGACCGAAGGCCTCAAGCAAGCCTTGGACAAGCATGGTTTCGACGCCGCGTTCGGCGGTGCCCGTCGTGATGAAGAGAAATCCCGTGCCAAAGAGCGCGTGTACTCGTTCCGCGACAGCAAGCATCGCTGGGACCCGAAGAACCAGCGCCCGGAGCTGTGGAACGTCTACAACGGCAACGTCAACAAGGGCGAGTCGATCCGCGTGTTCCCGCTGTCCAACTGGACCGAGCTGGACATCTGGCAGTACATCTACCTGGAAGGCATCCCGATCGTTCCGCTGTACTTTGCCGCCGAGCGTGAAGTGATCGAGAAGAACGGCACGTTGATCATGATCGACGACGACCGCATCCTTGAGCACCTGTCCGACGAAGACAAAGCCCGCATCGTCAAAAAGAAAGTCCGTTTCCGTACCCTTGGCTGCTACCCGTTGACGGGCGCGGTGGAGTCCGAAGCCGAGACGCTGACGGACATCATTCAGGAAATGCTCCTGACGCGAACTTCCGAGCGCCAGGGCCGTGTCATCGACCACGATGGTGCAGGCTCGATGGAAGACAAAAAACGTCAGGGTTATTTCTAAGGGGTTGTCATGTCGCACGTATCTGATTTGATCAGCGAGGACATCCTCGCCTACCTGGGCCAGCACGAGCGCAAGGAAATGTTGCGCTTCCTGACCTGCGGCAACGTCGACGACGGCAAGAGCACCCTGATCGGGCGCCTGCTGCACGACTCCAAGATGATCTACGAAGATCACCTGGAAGCCATCACCCGCGATTCGAAGAAAGTCGGCACCACCGGTGACGACATCGACCTGGCGTTGCTGGTCGACGGCCTGCAAGCCGAGCGCGAGCAGGGCATCACAATCGATGTGGCGTACCGCTACTTCTCTACCGCCAAGCGCAAATTCATCATCGCCGACACCCCCGGCCATGAGCAGTACACCCGCAACATGGCCACCGGTGCCTCCACCTGTGACCTGGCGATCATCCTGATCGACGCCCGCTACGGCGTGCAGACCCAGACCCGTCGCCACAGCTTTATCGCCTCGTTGCTGGGCATCAAGCACATCGTGGTGGCCGTCAACAAGATGGACATTAATGGCTTTGATCAGAACGTGTTCGAGTCGATCAAGGCTGATTACCTGAAGTTTGCCGACGGTATCGCGTTCAAGCCAAGCACCCTGGCCTTCGTGCCGATGTCGGCGCTCAAGGGCGATAACGTGGTGAACAAGAGCGAGCGTTCGCCCTGGTACACCGGCCAGTCGCTGATGGAGATCCTCGAGACCGTCGAGATCGCCAACGACCGCAACTACACCGACCTGCGTTTCCCGGTGCAGTACGTCAACCGTCCGAACCTGAACTTCCGCGGTTTCGCCGGCACCCTGGCCAGCGGCATCGTGCACAAGGGCGACGAAGTGGTGGTGCTGCCCTCGGGCAAGAGCAGCCGCGTCAAATCCATCGTCACCTTTGAGGGTGAACTGGAGCACGCAGGCCCGGGCCAGGCCGTAACCCTGACCATGGAAGACGAGATCGACATCTCCCGTGGCGACCTGTTGGTACACGCCGACAACGTGCCGCAAGTGACTGACGCTTTCGACGCCATGCTGGTGTGGATGGCCGAAGAACCGATGCTGCCCGGCAAGAAATACGACATCAAGCGCGCCACCAGCTACGTGCCGGGCTCCATCACCAGCATCGTGCACCGCGTGGACGTGAACACCCTGGCCGAAGGCCCGGCGAGCTCCTTGCAGTTAAACGAGATTGGCCGGGTCAAGGTCAGCCTCGATGCCGCCATCGCCCTGGATGGTTACGACAGCAACCGCACCACCGGTGCGTTCATCGTCATCGACCGTTTGACCAACGGCACCGTGGCAGCGGGCATGATCATCGCGCCACCGGTGAGCCATGGCGGCGCGGCGCAGCACGGCAAGTTGGCCCATGTAGCCACCGAGGAGCGTGCACTGCGCTTCGGCCAGCAACCGGCCACCGTGTTGTTCAGCGGCCTGTCGGGCGCTGGCAAGAGCACCCTGGCGTATGCCGTCGAGCGCAAGCTGTTCGACATGGGCCGTGCGGTGTTCGTGCTGGACGGCCAGAACCTGCGTCACGACCTGAACAAGGGCTTGCCGCAGGACCGTGCCGGCCGCACCGAGAACTGGCGTCGTGCCGCTCACGTGGCGCGTCAGTTCAACGAAGCCGGCTTGCTGACCTTGGCCGCGTTTGTTGCACCGGATGCCGAAGGCCGCGAACAGGCCAAGGCGCTGATCGGCGGCGACCGTCTGCTGACCGTTTACGTGCAAGCGTCGCCGCTGGTGTGCGCCGAGCGTGATCCGCAAGGCCTTTACGCTGCGGGTGGGGATAACATCCCGGGCGAGTCCTTCCCGTACGACGTGCCGTTGAATGCCGATCTGGTGATCGACACCCAGGCCCTGTCGTTGGAAGAGAGCGTCAAGCAAGTGCTGGAGCTGTTGCGCAAACGCGGCGCGATCTAAGCGTCACGCGTACAAAAAAGCCCGCCACCGATCACTCGGTGGCGGGCTTTTTACATTTTCTCAAATGTGCACTCGGTCAATGTGGGAGCTGGCTTGCCTGCGATAGCTGCCTGCCAGTTGATACATGTGTAGCTGACCCACTGCTATCGCAGGCAAGCCAGCTCCCACAATTTTGATCAGTGTTTGCCTGGGAATTGTGTGTGCAGTTTTTCCAGCAGTTGGTCTTTGTCTTCCCACAGTTGGTTGATCCACCCCTGAAACGCCGTCCGATACTCCCCATCCTGCTCATAATTCTTGCCAATGAACGCGGCCGGGATCTGCACCTCTTCAAACTGCACCACCACGTCCTTCACATTTCCGCAGAGCAAATCCCAATACCCAGGGCGACCGGCCGGGTAGTGAATGGTCACGTTGACCAGTGACTTCAACTGTTCACCCATGGCATCCAGCACAAACGCGATACCGCCAGCTTTAGGCTTGAGCAGGTAACGGAACGGCGACTTCTGCTGTGCATGCTTACCCGTTGTGAACCGCGTACCTTCGGCAAAGTTGAAAATGCCCACCGGGTTGTCGCGAAACTTCGCACAGGTTTTGCGGGTGGTTTCCAGGTCCTTGCCTTTCTTCTCCGGGTGTTTCTCCAGGTAGGCTTTGGTGTAGCGCTTCATGAATGGAAAACCCAGTGCCCACCACGCCAGGCCAATCACCGGCACCCAGATCAGTTCCTGCTTGAGGAAGAACTTGAGTGGGCGAATCCGCCGATTGAGCACGTATTGCAACACCATGATGTCCACCCAGCTCTGGTGGTTGCTGGTCACCAGATACGAGTGCTGGTAGTCCAACCCCTCCAGGCCGGTCACGTGCCAGCGCGTGCGCCGCACCAGGTTCATCCAGCCCTTGTTGTTGGTCACCCAGGCTTCGTGGGTGTGGTTCATCAGCCATTCGCTGAAGCGCTTGGCAAACGGCAAGGCCTTGAACAGCGCGACGATAAACAGGAACGAACACAGCAGGATCGTGTTCAGCGCCAACAACAGCGAGGCGATCACCCCGCGCACGGCGGCAGGTAGAAAATCCAGCATTTAGATATCCATAGGTCGGTTGGCGGCTTGGATCGCAGTCAGCGCGATGGTGTACACGATGTCGTCTACCTGAGCGCCGCGTGGCAGGTCGTTGACCGGTTTGCGCAGGCCCTGGAGCATCGGCCCCAGGCTTACGCAATCGGCGCTGCGCTGCACGGCCTTGTGCGTGGTGTTGCCGGTGTTGAGGTCGGGGAACACGAACACCGTGGCCTTGCCGGCGACCTGGCTGTTGGGGGCCAGTTGCCGGGCCACGGTTTCGTTGGCGGCGGCGTCGTACTGCAACGGGCCGTCGATCAGCAGTGAGCTTTGTTGTTCGTGGGCGAGCAGCGTGGCTTCGCGGACTTTCTCAACTTCCTCACCGCTGGCCGAATCGCCGCTGGAATAGCTGATCATCGCCACGCGCGGGGTGATGCCGAACGCCGCCGCCGAGTCGGCGCTTTGCAAGGCAATCTCTGCCAACTCAGCCGCGCTTGGGTGCGGGTTCATCACGCAGTCGCCGTACACCAGCACCTGCTCGGGGAACAGCATGAAGAACACTGACGATACCAGCGTGCAGCCCGGCGCCGTCTTGATCAGCTGCAGGGCAGGGCGGATGGTGTTGGCCGTGGAGTGAATGACGCCGGAGACCAGGCCGTCCACTTCATCCAGCGCGAGCATCATGGTGGCGATCACCACAGTGTCTTCCAGTTGTTGCTCGGCCATCGGCGCGTTGAGGCTCTTGCTCTTGCGCAGGGCCACCATCGGTTCGACGTAGCGCTGGCGAATCAGGTCCGGGTCGAGAATCTCCAGGCCTTCGGGCAGTTCGATGCCTTGGGCGCGGGCCACCGCTTCTACATCGGCAGGCTTGGCCAGCAACACGCAGCGGGCGATGCCACGCGCCTGGCAGATGGCGGCGGCTTGTACGGTGAGTGGCTCGCTGCCTTCGGGCAGCACGATGCGTTTGTTGGCAGCCTGGGCGCGCTGGATCAACTGGTAGCGGAACACGGCGGGCGACAGCCGCATTTCCCGTGGTGTGCCGCAGCGTTGGTGCAGCCAGCGCGCATCGAGGTGGCTGGCGACGAAGTCGGTGATGATCTCGGCGCGTTCGCGGTCGTCGATGGGGATTTCTTTGTTCAGGCTGTTGAGCTGGTTGGCGGTGTCGTAGGAGCCGGTGCTCACCGACAGCACCGGCAGTCCCGCCTGGAACGCGCCACGGCACAGGTCCATGATGCGCGGGTCGGGCAGGGTGTCGCTGGTCAGCAGCAGGCCGGCCAGGGGCACGCCGTTGATGGCGGCCAGGCTGACGGCGAGGATGATGTCGTCGCGATCGCCGGGGGTTACCACCAAGACGCCGGGCTTGAGCAGCTCCACGGTGTTACGCATGGTGCGCGCGCAAATGATGATCTTGGTCATGCGCCGGCTTTCGTAGTCGCCGGCGTTGAGGATCTGCGCACCCATCAGGTCAGCCACGTCGCGGGTGCGCGGTGCGTTGAGTTCCGGCTGGTAGGGGATGCAGCCCAGCAGGCGGAAATCGCCGCTGCGCAGCAACGGCGAGTGTTCCTTCAGACGGGCCGAGAACACTTCCATGCTTTCGTCGGTGCGTACCTTGTTGAGGATCACGCCCAGCACTTTCGGATCTTTCGGGCCACCAAACAGCTGGGCCTGCAATTCCACGCGGCCGGAGAGTTCGGTGAGCACTTCGTTTTCCGGCGCGGAGACCAGGATCACTTCCGCGTCGAGGCTCTTGGCCAGGTGCAGGTTGACCCGCGCCGCATAGCTGGCGCTGCGGGTGGGTACCATGCCTTCGACGATCAACACGTCCTTGCCCACGGCGGCTTGCTGGTACAGGGTGATGATTTCTTCGAGCAACTCGTCGAGCTGGCCGTCGCCGAGCATGCGCTCTACGTGCGCCAGGCCTAGC
Organism: Pseudomonas sp. GW821-FHT05H12; assembly: GCF_059419385.1. Taxonomy (NCBI): domain Bacteria; kingdom Pseudomonadati; phylum Pseudomonadota; class Gammaproteobacteria; order Pseudomonadales; family Pseudomonadaceae; genus Pseudomonas; species Pseudomonas sp. GW821-FHT05H12. The sequence goes on from NZ_JBWKRS010000005.1 coordinate 97,483, forward strand.
GGTTGCGGCGGTTTGAGGCCGTGGGTGCGCGCCACCAGCTCGGTGGAGCGTTCAGGGCCAGTGTCGCCCGGATGCGGTTGGGCAATCGGCTTGAAGAAGCCGACTTTCAGCCCGGCTCGTTCAAGGGTACGCACCAGCCCAAGGCTGATGGAGGTCAGACCCACACCAAAATCGGTGGGCGCGATAAAAAAAGTCTGCATGCGAATTCTCTGGAGGTGCATGGCTTCGGTGGCGCCCTATGGCTGAGTGCCTACCGCTGATCAGGCGTCAAGGTTATCGTTATTCGCGTGCTTGCGCACACCAGCCGCACGCAAAGGGCTGACCTATTTTTTCAAGGCGTTGCGCCGGCTCGAGCACCCAGGCGCGGGACTGCCAGGGCGGCTGGTGGCGCAGGTGCTGGGTATGGCCGCAGGACAGCTCGGCCACCCAGTGCTGGTCGTCGTCCAAGTGGAACCCGATGATGAAGGATGCCGTCGATCGGCCCCGTCTGTCCGGGTTCTGTTCGCTTTCGGGCAAATCCTTGTTTAGACTTGTCCGTTCTTCATTCTTATGCAAAAGGTCTCGCCCCATGACGATCGCCGCTAACAAGGCTGTCTCCATCGACTATACCCTGACCAACGACGCTGGTGAGGTCATCGACAGCTCCGCCGGCGGCGCGCCGCTGGTCTACCTGCAAGGCGCAGGTAACATCATCCCAGGCCTGGAAAAGGCGCTGGAAGGCAAGAACGTCGGTGATGAGCTGACCGTTGCCGTAGAACCTGAAGATGCCTATGGCGAGTACTCGGCCGAACTGGTCAGCACCCTGAGCCGCAGCATGTTCGAAGGCGTCGACGAGCTGGAAGTGGGCATGCAATTCCATGCTTCCGCGCCAGACGGCCAAATGCAGATCGTCACCATCCGTGACCTGGACGGCGACGACGTGACCGTCGACGGCAACCACCCTCTGGCTGGCCAGCGCCTGAACTTCAAAGTGAAGATCGTTGCCATCCGCGACGCTTCCCAGGAAGAAGTGGCTCACGGCCACGTCCACGGTGAAGGTGGTCACCACCATTGATTGTGGTTTGATCAATCGGTAGCAAAAAGCCCCGACTTGTTCGGGGCTTTTTTTGTGCCTGAGAATGTATGCGGTCAAAAAATGTGGGAGCTGGCTTGCCTGCTATAGCGGTGGATCAGCTTGATATGGATTACTGGCCCACCGCCATCGCGGGCAAGCCCGCTCCCACACACGCTCGCTCGCACATTTTTGAGTCGTGCAAACCATATTTCAGGCACAAACAAAAATGCCCCGGACCTTTCGGTACGGGGCATTTCTTAACTGTTACGCAACCTGGGTTACGTGGCAGTTGTTACCACTTAGGCTGCTGCAGCGACGTTCAGAGCCTTGATGTGGCCATTCAGGCGGCTCTTATGACGAGCGGCCTTGTTCTTGTGGATGATGCCTTTATCGGCCATACGGTCGATAACAGGCACAGCCAGAACGTAAGCTGCTTGAGCTTTTTCAGCGTCTTTGGTGTCGATGGCTTTAACTACATTCTTGATGTAGGTACGAACCATGGAACGCAGGCTGGCGTTGTGGCTGCGACGCTTCTCAGCCTGTTTTGCACGTTTTTTGGCGGAAGGTGTGTTGGCCACCGTCGAGCTCCTCGAAAGACTTTTTAGGAAATAGCAAACAAAATAGGCCGCGAATCATGCCGATGACTTGATGGGTTGTCAAGGGCGGCTGATGCGAACTGCTGAGTGGTCGATCTGAAGAGGCGGGTGATTTATTTCCGGCGCTTGACCTGTAAACTCGCGAGCTTTGGCTCTGTGCTGTTGCAGGCGCGCAGTATCGCATAAGTGGGCGCGTTGTTCGCCTGCTGTTTATCTAATAGGCGCAAACTCTTTCAATGAACCTCCTCAAATCGTTGGCCGCCGTCAGCTCTATCACGATGATCTCCCGGGTATTGGGGTTTGTACGTGACACCCTGCTGGCGCGTATTTTTGGCGCCAGCATGGCCACGGATGCCTTCTTCATCGCCTTTAAATTGCCCAACCTGTTGCGAAGGATCTTCGCCGAAGGCGCGTTTTCCCAAGCGTTCGTGCCGATCCTGGCCGAATACAAGACCCAGCAGGGCGAGGAGGCCACTCGCACCTTTATTGCCTACGTTTCGGGCTTGCTGACCCTGGTGCTGATGCTGGTGACTGTCGTCGGCATGCTCGCCGCCCCTTGGGTGATCTGGGCCACGGCCCCCGGTTTTGCCAATACGCCGGAAAAATTCGCGCTGACCACCGACCTGCTGCGCGTGACCTTTCCTTATATATTGCTGATCTCCCTGTCGTCCCTGGCCGGCGCGATCCTCAACACCTGGAACCGCTTCTCGGTGCCGGCGTTTGTGCCGACCCTGTTGAACGTCAGCATGATCATCTTCGCGCTGTTCCTCACGCCGTACTTTGACCCGCCGGTGATGGCCCTGGGTTGGGCCGTACTGGCTGGCGGCCTGGCGCAACTGCTCTACCAACTGCCGCACCTCAAGAAGATCGGCATGCTTGTGCTGCCGCGCCTGAACCTCAAGGACACCGGGGTGTGGCGCGTGATGCGCAACATGCTGCCGGCGATCCTCGGGGTGTCGGTGAGTCAGATTTCCCTGATCATCAACACCGCATTCGCCTCGCTGCTGGTCTCGGGCTCGGTGTCGTGGATGTATTACGCCGACCGCCTGATGGAGTTGCCATCGGGCGTGCTGGGCGTGGCGCTGGGTACAATTTTGCTGCCGACGCTGTCGCGTACCTATGCCAGCAAAGACCGCCAGGAGTACTCACGTATCCTCGATTGGGGCCTGCGCCTGTGCTTTGTGCTGGTGCTGCCGTGCTCTCTGGCTTTGGGTATCCTGGCCGAGCCGTTGACCGTCTCGCTGTTCCAGTACGGTCAATTCAGTGCGTTCGACGCCTCCATGACCCAGCGTGCGCTGATCGCCTATTCCGTGGGTCTGCTCGGTATCATCGTAATCAAGGTTCTGGCGCCGGGCTTCTATGCCCAGCAAAACATCCGTACCCCAGTGAAAATCGCGGTATTCACGCTGATCGTCACCCAACTGCTCAATCTGGTGTTCATCGGCCCGTTGGCCCATGCCGGCCTGGCGTTGGCCATCAGTGCCGGGGCGTGCATCAACGCCGGCCTGCTGTTCTACCAACTGCGCAAGCAGCAGATGTTCCAGCCGCAGCCGGGCTGGGGCCTGTTTGCCCTTAAGCTGCTGGTAGCGGTGTCGGCGATGTCGGCTGTGTTGCTTGGCTTGATGCACTTCATGCCCGCCTGGGATGAAGGCCATATGCTGGAACGCTTCCTGCGTCTTGGCGTATTGGTGGTGGCTGGCGTGGTGGTGTACTTCGGGATGTTGCTGTTGCAGGGCTTCCGTCTGCGGGATTTCAATCGAAAGTCCCTGGGATAGAGACTTTGCCGCGATAAAACGGTTGTTTTATCGATTCGATCCATTTGGCCTGTTCTGTTGCCTGTCGTCCGGGCCCGGGTGTGGTTATAATCGACCACTTTATGAGCAAGAAGCGCGTTATGCAGCTGGTTCGAGGTCTCCACAACCTGCGCCCCCAGCATCGGGGCTGCGTCGCCACTATTGGCAACTTTGACGGTGTTCACCGTGGCCACCAGGCTATCCTGGCCCGGCTGCGTGAGCGGGCGGTCGAGTTGGGCGTGCCCAGCTGCGTGGTGATTTTTGAGCCACAGCCGCGGGAATATTTCAGTCCTGAGACGGCGCCGGCACGCCTGGCCCGGTTGCGGGACAAGCTGCAATTGCTGGCCGAAGAAGGCGTGGACCGCGTCCTCTGCCTGGCCTTCAACCAACGTTTGCAAAGCCTCAGCGCCGCCGAGTTCGTTGACCGTATCCTGGTGGACGGCCTGGGCGTACAGCACCTGGAGGTCGGCGACGACTTCCGCTTTGGTTGCGACCGTGTGGGAGATTTCGATTTCCTGCAACAGGCGGGCGTCAGCCAGGGGTTTACCGTCGAAGCCGCGCAAACCGTCGAACTGGACGGCCTGCGCGTGAGCAGTACCCAGGTGCGTAACGCCCTGGCCGCTGCCGACTTCGCCTTGGCCGAGCGCTTGCTCGGTCGCCCGTTCCGCATTGCCGGGCGGGTACTGCACGGCCAGAAGCTGGCGCGCCAACTGGGCACGCCAACCGCCAACGTGCAACTCAAGCGCCGTCGTGTGCCGCTCACCGGGGTTTACCTGGTGAGCGTCGACATCGACGGTCAATCGTGGCCGGGAGTCGCCAACATAGGCGTCAGGCCCACGGTTGCAGGTGATGGCAAGGCCCACCTGGAAGTTCACCTTTTGGATTTTGCCGGTGATCTGTATGACCGGCGTTTGACGGTGGTTTTCCACCAGAAGCTGCGTGAAGAGCAGCGTTTCGCCTCCCTTGAGGCGTTGAAAACGGCGATCAATGCGGATGTCGCCGCCGCCCGTGCACTAGCCGCACCTAGCGCCCATCGCTAACCGAAGAGCCTTAAATGACCGACTATAAAGCCACGCTAAACCTTCCGGACACCGCCTTCCCAATGAAGGCCGGCCTGCCACAGCGCGAACCGCAGATCCTGCAGCGCTGGGACAGTATTGGCCTGTACGGAAAGTTGCGCGAAATTGGCAAGGATCGTCCGAAATTCGTCCTGCACGACGGCCCTCCTTATGCCAACGGCACGATTCACATCGGTCATGCGCTGAACAAAATCCTCAAGGACATGATCCTGCGTTCGAAAACCCTGTCGGGCTTCGATGCGCCGTACGTGCCGGGCTGGGATTGCCACGGCCTGCCGATCGAGCACAAGGTCGAAGTGACCTACGGCAAGAACCTGGGCGCGGATAAAACCCGCGAACTGTGCCGTGCCTACGCCACCGAGCAGATCGAAGGCCAGAAGTCCGAGTTCATCCGCCTGGGTGTGCTGGGCGAGTGGGACAACCCGTACAAGACCATGAACTTCAAGAACGAGGCCGGTGAAATCCGTGCCTTGGCCGAAATCGTCAAGGGCGGTTTCGTGTTCAAGGGCCTCAAGCCCGTGAACTGGTGCTTCGACTGCGGTTCGGCCCTGGCCGAAGCGGAAGTCGAGTACGAAGACAAGAAGTCCTCGACCATCGACGTGGCCTTCCCGATCGCCGACGACACCAAGCTGGCCGAGGCCTTTGGCCTGGCGAGCCTGAGCAAGCCTGCGGCCATCGTGATCTGGACCACCACCCCGTGGACCATCCCTGCCAACCAGGCGCTGAACGTGCACCCGGAATTCACCTACGCCCTGGTGGATGTCGGTGATCGCCTGCTGGTGCTGGCCGAGGAAATGGTTGAAGCCTGCCTGGCCCGTTACGAGCTGCAAGGTTCGGTCATCGCCACCACCACCGGCTCTGCGCTGGAACTGATCAACTTCCGTCACCCGTTCTACGACCGTCTGTCGCCGGTGTACCTGGCTGACTACGTCGAACTGGGTTCGGGTACTGGCATCGTTCACTGCTCGCCCGCCTATGGCGTGGACGACTTTGTGATCTGCAAGAAGTACGGCCTGGTCAACGATGACATCATCAACCCGGTGCAAAGCAACGGCGTGTACGTGCCGTCGCTGGAGTTCTTCGGCGGCCAGTTCATCTTCAAGGCCGATCAGCCGATCATCGAAAAACTGCGTGAAGTCGGTGCGCTGATGCAAACCGCCACCATCCAGCACAGCTACATGCATTGCTGGCGCCACAAGACTCCGCTGATCTACCGCGCGACTGCGCAGTGGTTCATCGGGATGGACAAAGAGCCCACCAGCGGCGACACCCTGCGTGTACGCTCGCTCAAAGCCATCGAAGACACCAGGTTCGTTCCGGCCTGGGGCCAGGCGCGCCTGCACTCGATGATCGCCAACCGTCCCGACTGGTGCATCTCCCGCCAGCGTAACTGGGGCGTGCCGATCCCGTTCTTCCTGAACAAGGAAAGCGGCGAGCTGCACCCACGTACCGTCGAACTGATGGAAATCGTTGCCCAGCGCGTTGAGCAGGAAGGCATCGAAGCCTGGTTCAAGCTGGACGCTGCCGAACTGCTGGGCGACGAAGCGCCGCAGTACGACAAGATCAGCGACACCCTCGACGTCTGGTTCGACTCGGGCACCACGCACTGGCACGTCCTGCGCGGCTCGCACCCGATGGGCCACGAGACCGGCCCGCGTGCCGACCTGTACCTGGAAGGCTCGGACCAACACCGTGGCTGGTTCCACTCGTCGTTGCTCACCGGTTGCGCCATCGACAACCACGCGCCGTACCGCGAACTGCTGACTCACGGCTTCACCGTCGACGAGACGGGTCGCAAGATGTCCAAGTCGCTGAAAAACGTGATCGAACCGAAAAAGATCAACGACACCCTGGGCGCCGACATCATGCGTCTGTGGGTAGCGTCGACCGACTACTCGGGCGAGATCGCCGTGTCGGATCAGATCCTGGCACGCAGCGCCGATGCCTACCGCCGTATCCGCAATACCGCACGCTTCCTGCTGTCGAACCTGACCGGTTTCAACCCGGCCACCGACATCCTGCCGGCCGAGGACATGCTTGCCCTCGACCGTTGGGCCGTCGACCGTACCCTGTTGCTGCAACGCGAGCTGCAGGAAAACTACGGTGAATATCGCTTCTGGAACGTGTACTCGAAGATCCACAACTTCTGCGTGCAGGAGTTGGGCGGCTTCTACCTCGACATCATCAAGGACCGCCAGTACACCACCGGCGCCAACAGCAAGGCGCGCCGTTCGGCGCAGACCGCGCTGTTCCACATCTCTGAAGCGCTGGTGCGCTGGATCGCGCCGATCCTGGCCTTCACCGCCGACGAACTGTGGGAATACCTGCCGGGCGAGCGCAACGAGTCCGTGATGCTCAACACCTGGTACGAAGGCCTGACCGAACTGCCGGCCGACTTCGAATTGGGCCGCGAGTACTGGGAAGGCGTGATGGCCGTCAAGGTCGCGGTGAACAAGGAGCTGGAAGTGCAGCGTGCGGCCAAGGCCGTCGGTGGCAACCTGCAAGCCGAAGTCACCCTGTTTGCCGAGGAAGGCCTGACCGCCGACCTGGCCAAGCTGAGCAACGAACTGCGCTTCGTACTGATCACTTCGACCGCCAGCCTGGCGCCGTTTGCCCAGGCACCGGCAGACGCCGTGGCCACCGAAGTACCGGGCCTCAAGCTCAAAGTGGTCAAGTCGGCTTTCGCCAAGTGCGCCCGTTGCTGGCACTGCCGTGAAGACGTCGGCGTGAACCCTGAGCATCCGGAAATCTGCGGTCGTTGCGTCGACAACATCTCGGGTACCGGCGAGGTTCGCCACTATGCCTAAAGCCAGTCGTTTTGGACGTCTGGGTTGGCTCGTACTGAGCGTGCTGGTCCTGGTCATCGACCAGGTCAGCAAGGTTCATTTCGAAGGCGCCTTGCAGATGTATCAGCAGATCGTGGTCATTCCCGACTACTTCAGCTGGACCCTGGCCTACAACACCGGCGCTGCCTTCAGCTTCCTGGCTGACAGCTCCGGCTGGCAGCGCTGGCTGTTTGCACTGATCGCCGTCGTGGTCAGTGCAGTGCTGGTGGTGTGGCTCAAGCGCCTGGGTCGCGATGATACCTGGCTGGCTATCGCGCTGGCCCTGGTGCTGGGCGGCGCGTTGGGCAACCTGTATGACCGCATCGCCCTGGGCCATGTGATCGATTTCATTCTGGTGCATTGGCAGAACCGCTGGTACTTCCCGGCGTTCAACTTTGCCGACAGCGCCATCACCGTCGGTGCAATCATGCTGGCGTTGGATATGTTCAAAAGTAAGAAAACCGGAGAGACCGTCAATGACTGATCAGGTATTGGCTGAGCAACGCATCGGCCAGAACACGGAAGTCACTTTGCATTTCGCACTGCGCCTGGAAAACGGCGACACGGTCGACAGCACGTTCGACAAAGCCCCGGCGACCTTCAAGGTCGGCGATGGCAACCTGCTGCCGGGTTTCGAAGCGGCCCTGTTCGGTTTCAAGGCTGGCGACAAGCGCACCCTGCAGATCCTGCCGGAAAACGCCTTTGGCCAGCCGAATCCGCAGAACGTGCAGATCATCCCGCGCTCGCAGTTCCAGGACATGGACCTGTCGGAGGGCTTGTTGGTGATCTTCAACGATGCGGCGAACACCGAACTGCCTGGCGTGGTGAAAACCTTCGATGACGCGCAAGTGACCATCGACTTCAACCACCCGTTGGCCGGTAAAACCTTGACCTTTGATGTTGAAATCATCGACGTTAAAGCGATCTGATTGACGAAACCAGCGCCTGTGGGTGTCGGGCTTGTGTGGGAGCTGGCTTGCCTGCGATTGCATCACCTCGGTGTACCTGATAAACCGAGTCGTCTGCATCGCGGGCAAGCCCGGCTCCCACAAAGGCTTACTCTTATAGAGCTGAGTTGATCCAACTTCTTGCCCAGCAAGACACGAGGCACAGCATGCAAATCAAACTCGCCAACCCCCGTGGCTTCTGCGCCGGCGTGGACCGGGCGATCGAAATCGTCAACCGCGCCCTGGAAGTCTTCGGGCCGCCGATCTATGTGCGCCATGAAGTCGTCCACAACAAATTCGTGGTTGAAGACTTGCGCGCACGCGGCGCCATCTTTGTCGAAGAACTGGACCAGGTACCGGACGACGTGATCGTTATCTTCAGTGCCCACGGTGTTTCCCAGGCCGTGCGTACCGAAGCCGCAGGCCGTGGCCTGAAAGTCTTCGATGCCACCTGCCCGCTGGTGACCAAGGTGCACATCGAGGTTGCCCGCTATAGCCGTGATGGCCGTGAGTGCATCCTGATCGGCCACGCCGGGCACCCGGAAGTCGAAGGCACCATGGGCCAGTACGACGCCAGCAATGGCGGCGCGATCTACTTGGTGGAAGACGAAAAAGACGTCGCCAACCTGCAAGTGCACAACCCTGAGCGCCTGGCATTTGTCACTCAGACCACCTTGTCCATGGATGACACCAGCCGTGTAATCGACGCGCTGCGCAGTCGTTTCCCGGCGATTGGTGGGCCGCGCAAGGACGACATCTGCTACGCCACGCAAAACCGCCAGGACGCTGTCAAGCAACTGGCCAATGAATGCGATGTGGTCCTGGTGGTTGGCAGCCCCAACAGCTCCAACTCCAACCGCCTGCGTGAATTGGCCGAGCGCATGGCAACACCCGCGTACCTGATCGACGGTGCCGAAGACCTGCAACGCAGCTGGTTCGACGGCGTCGAGCGTATCGGTATCACCGCAGGCGCTTCGGCGCCGGAAGTGCTGGTGCGTGGTGTGATCCAGCAGTTGCATGCGTGGGGAGCTACCGGTGCCGATGAGTTGGCCGGCCGAGAGGAGAACATCACCTTCTCGATGCCCAAGGAGCTGCGGGTTCGTTCGCTGCTCTGAGTGCCAGGGTGCCGTCACTGCGGCACAATGCCTGCTCGGCGGCCTCGCTGCGCAGGCTGATGCGCCCGCTGGGCGCAAGCACCACCTGATGCACGCTGTGCGCCCGGTCTGTGGCGCACACATGCACAGTCCCGGCTCGAAACCCTCCGCCCGAAAATACCGGTTCGCCCAGCCCACTGAAGCGGACCTGGTTCTTGACCGGGCCATTTCCCACGATGGGTACTCGACCATCGTCCTGCTGCTCCAGCAGCACCGGATTGTCATCGTCCAGATGCCCGCGCCCGCTGATATCCAGAATCACCCGCCAGCCCCGACTCCAGTCATCATCCCGTGCATGAATGATCACCGCGCGATTGCGTGAAATGGCCTCGGTGCGCGCATAGCGCAACCCTGCGGCCAGGGACTGCGCCGCGCTTTGCAGCTTTTGCGATTCAAGCAAACCCTTGAAGCTGGGGACCGCGAGATGCGCAAGGATGCCGCTCAGGACCAGGCTGAGCAGCAGTTCGATCAGGGTAAAGCCGCGTTGGGTCATGTGCCGTCCCTCCATGGGCGGGGTAAGCGTTTCACGTTGAAAGGGTAGGTATAGCCCTGGCCATTGGGTGTCGAGTGATGGCCTTTATGTCCAAAGTATTTCCCTTTGTTCCGGTTGCAGCGCCCGCTAAAAACCGGCGCTAGTCTTGGGCCGTACAGCAGGAGTTACCTGCGTTTCTTGGCCTTCGACACGGACGACGACGGTAATGTTTGCCTTCCATAACCTACTGCTTCCAAGTGCTTTACCTCGGTACCAAACCGGCATGACCTTGATAGAGGTACTAGTGGCCGTCCTGATCCTTGCCATCGGCCTGCTGGGGGCTGCGGTCATGCAGCTCAATGCGCTCAAGTACACCGACAGCTCAAGGATGACCAGCCAGGCCAGTTTCATCGCCTACGACATGCTCGACCGGATTCGTGCAAACGCCGGTGTCGATTATTCATGGGAGCAGGGCAAACACTCGGTGGCGAGCATCGCTACCACTAGCGTGCGTGATGTGGACCTACACGATTTCGAAGCCAATATTCTTGGCTTTGCCGGCAAGGGTGCCAAAGGCACGGTGGCGATCAGTGCCAATGAAGTGACCGTCAGCATCACCTGGGATGACAGCAGGGGGGCGAATCGCTCGGGCGCCCGTGAGACCTTCACCTTGACCAGTCGCATCGGCAATGAAGCGCAGGTGGAGCAATGAGGTGCTTGGTCAGGGGGTTCAGTCTGGTGGAGCTGTTGATGGCCTTGGCCGTCGGCTTGGTGCTGGTGCTGGGGGTAGGCCAGGTGGCTATCAGTGCGCGAGCCACCCACGCCAGCCAGCAGGCAGCGATGGTGCTGCAGGACGATGCTCGGTTTGCCTTTGGCAAGATCCTCCAGGACATTCGCCTTGCCGGCATGTTTGGCTGTCTGGCGCCGGCCTTTATCGATAACGCACCGCCTGCATTTGACCGTCCTATCGGCTGGAGCGCAGAGGGCGGGGCAAGGTCACTAACCGTTGTCGCTGCCGATTTTGGTGCGGAGGGTGGTAAGCCCGACTGGACGGTTCTCTCCGACTGTACGGGCGCCGCGCAAGCCTATGCGGGAAGTTCGCCACCTCCGGCACCTGGCCAGATCCGATTTGCCATACGCCAGCTGACCTACACGTTTGAGGCTGCCCAATTGAAGATCAGCTCACCTGCGGCGCCGGCCAAGGCGGTGCTTGTGGATAACGTGCAGGCGTTCGATATCAGTTTCGGCCTGGCAGCCCGGCAGGACTCGACACAGGTGGAACGATACGACGCCAACCCGGCGGACGAATCGCTGATACGCAGCGTGCGGATTCTCATGACGCTGCGCGACCCGACGGGGCGCGTGAAGGATCAAACCTACAGCGTCGTGGCGGCGCTGCGTAATCGATTGGGGTAGGGCGCCATGACGCTGAGTGCGGGTTTTCATTCACGACAGGCGGGCATGGTGTTGCTGATCAGCCTGGTGTTTTTACTGTTGCTGTCCTTGCTCGGTTTGTCATCGATGCAGGGGGCAGTGTCCCAGCAAAAGATGGCGGGGAGTGCCTGGCACAGCAATCAATCGTTTCAAAGTGCTGAAAGCGGCCTGAGGGTGGGGGAGTCGATTGTCCAGCGTGCAGGAGACGCGCTGCCGGTGTGTCACTCGATCATCACCTGTGCGCCGCCGAGCGAGTCAGCCTCTGTGATGGGAGCAGGCACGAATCCGCTTTCAGAAGTCTCCTGGGTGGCAATGAAAGGGGGGCTTTATGGCGTTCAATCAATAGGGGCGGGCGTGGGGCTGGCGCATTTGCCGCCTCAAACGCCTGCGGTGCTGTTCCGAGTGACGGCCGTGGGGTTCAGTGGCCAGTCGCGCTCGGTGCTGGAGTCGGTGTTTGCTCGGGTGGATGAAGGCGCTGGCCCGCGCTTTCAACGAATTTTGTGGCGGCAACTTCAATAAGGAGCGTTTTAATGGGCAAGGATTGCCGAGGGTTTACCCTGTTCGAGTTACTGGTGGCGGTGACGATCATCGCGTTGTTGGCTGCTATCGCTTACCCCGGGTACACCCGGCATATAAAAAAGGTCTATCGCGCAGAAATCGTTGCGCTACTCACTGAGCAGGCCCAGTCCCTGGAGCGGTTTTATACGAGGAACGGCACTTTTATTGATGCAAGCGGCATCAGTGCGGGCAACGATCGCTATAGAATCACCGCTGCACTGAACCCTCAGGATTTCAGCCTGGTAGCCACACCCGCCGCCGACTCTGTCATGGCGGGCGACCCCTGTGCAGCGTTTCAGCTGACCAGTACGGGTGAACGAAGCAACCCTGGTGCTGCATCCGAGCAATCGCGCAAAGCGTGCTGGGGGCAATGATGAGCGTGCTGCATGCGTGGGCGCCAGGGGCGCTTTTCCCTTTTTATCGTCTGGATCATATGATGGCTAAGCAGCAACAAGTGGTGATTGTCGGTGGCGGGGTGATCGGGTTGTTGACGGCGTTCAACCTTGCCAGTCAAGGGCAGGCGGTGGTCTTGCTGGAGCGCTCAGGGCTTGGGCAGGAATCCTCCTGGGCGGGGGGCGGCATTGTTTCGCCGCTGTATCCGTGGCGCTATAGCCCGGCAGTGACGGCCTTGGCTCATTGGTCCCAGGACTTTTATCCACAATTGGCGCAACGATTGTTTGCCGCCACCGGCATTGACCCCGAAGTTCACACCACAGGTTTGTACTGGCTCGACTTGGAGGATGAAGCCGACGCTCTCGCGTGGGCGGCCCGAGAAGGCCGGCCATTGAGCAAGGTGGATGTGTCGGCGGCCCATGACGCGGTTCCGGTACTGGGTAGCGGTTACTCCCAGGCGATCTACATGGCTGACGTGGCCAATGTTCGGAACCCGCGGCTGGTCAAATCCCTGAAGGCGGCGTTGTTGGCGCTGCCCGGTGTCACGGTTCATGAACAGTGCGAAGTGGCGGGGTTTGTCCTGAACGGCGACAAGGTCGTGGGGGTGGAAACGGCGGTGGGGCCTATTCTTGGCGATCAGGTCGTGCTGGCTGCAGGGGCTTGGAGCGGCAAGTTGCTGGGCAAGCTGGGCCTGTCTCTGCCCGTGGAACCGGTCAAAGGCCAGATGATCCTGTACAAGTGCGCCTCGGACTTCCTGTCGAGCATGGTCCTGGCCAAGGGGCGTTATGCGATCCCGCGGCGTGACGGGCACATCTTGATCGGCAGTACGCTGGAGCATGAGGGGTTCGACAAGACCCCGACTGACGTGGCCTTGGAAAGCCTCAAGGCCTCGGCGGTTGAGCTGATTCCCGCGCTGGCGGATGCCGAAGTGGTAGGGCATTGGGCCGGATTGCGTCCTGGCTCACCCGAAGGCATTCCTTACATCGGAAAGGTGCCCGGTTTTGACGGGCTTTGGCTCAACTGCGGGCATTACCGCAATGGGCTGGTGCTTGCCCCTGCATCCTGCCAGCTGTTTGCTGATTTGTTGCTGGACCGAGCACCGATCATTGATCCGGCGCCTTATGCGCCAGAAGGCCGACTCAACGCTGGATAGACTTCGGGCCTTGCTCAAGATGCGCCTGGGTGCAGTACCACTCCTGGCGTGAGCTTAGGGCGCGGTCCTGCGGCAGGTGCACGCCGCAGTGGGCGCAGCGCACCATCAGGGCTGCGTCGGGCTCGCTGGTCCTTTGCTGTTTGGCGGCCGGGCTTTTGAATTTGCGCCAGAACCAAACCGCGGCAGCAATAACGGCAATCCAGAACAGTAGACGAACCATGATGGGCAGTTTCTCGACAGGGAATGCGCCAGTTTAGCCAAGGACGTGGCAGGCGCACAGCGCAATAATGCTCGCCCATAAAAAAGGGAGCCCCGAGGGGCTCCCTTTTGCGTTGCGTCGACGTATCAGTCGAACACACCGAAGGTCATGTAGCTGAACCACGAGCGGTCCTGGTTATTGCCCAGAGCCTGCGGTGTCTCTTCTTCAATCACGTCGCCATTTTCATCATGCGGCTTGAGGTCCGAAGGGATCGCGTCCTTGGCGTCCTGGAATTGCTTCATCACGTCCTGGTTGGCGCGGGTTTCGCCCGGCGGCAGCGGTGGACGGGACTCGATCAGACCCAGGGTGTACTTGCTCAACCACGAGCGGTTGTCCGCCTCGGCAACCTGAGGCACGAACTGGCCGTCTTTCAGGCTTGGATGGTCCGGGTAGTTGAGTTTCAGGGTTTCCAGGCTGGTGGCCGCCAGGGCGTCCAGGTGCAGGCGCTGGTAAGCCTCGGTCATCACGGCCAGGCCATCACCCACGGAAGGGGTTTCCTGGAAGTTTTCCACTACATAACGGCCACGGTTGGCGGCGGCTACATAAGCCTGACGGGTCAGGTAGTAGTGGGCTACGTGAATTTCGTAGGAAGCCAGCAGGTTGCGCAGGTAGATCATGCGCTGCTTGGCGTCTGGCGCGTAGCGGCTATTCGGGTAGCGGCTGGTCAGCTGGGCGAACTCGTTGTAGGAGTCGCGGGCAGCACCCGGGTCACGCTTGGTCATGTCCAGCGGCAGGAAGCGCGCCAGCAGGCCAACGTCCTGGTCGAACGAGGTCAGGCCCTTCATGTAGTAGGCGTAGTCCACGTTCGGGTGCTGCGGGTGCAGGCGAATGAAGCGCTCGGCGGCGGACTTGGCAGCTTCCGGCTCGGCGTTCTTGTAGTTGGCGTAGATCAGCTCGAGCTGGGCCTGGTCGGCGTAGCGTCCGAACGGATAGCGCGACTCCAGGGCCTTCAGCTTGGCTGTGGCGCTGGTGTAGCTATTATTGTCCAAGTCTTTCTGAGCTAGTTGGTACAGCTCGACTTCGCTCAGGTTTTCGTCGACGACTTCCTTTGTTGACGAGCAAGCAGCAGTCATGGCGAGGATGGCGATCAGCAGCAGGTGTTTCACTTGCATGGCGGCTTGCGTCCCTATGACGGCCGCTGTCTTGGGCGGGGCCGTCCTGTTATGATGAGCGCCCCGTTGAAAGCCTCGGGGCAAAAGACGCCGTATTTAACCACAAGCGCGCAGCCGAAACCAAAGGCTGTGCCACGCCTAGTCTGAGCATGTCCGATAAAATTGAACTTCGCGCAGAGGTGCCGTCCGAATTGGGCGGCCAACGCCTCGATCAAGTCGCCGCACAATTATTCGCTGAGCACTCGCGCTCGCGCCTTTCCGCCTGGATCAAAGACGGCCGCCTGACTGTGGATGGAGCGGTTATCCGCCCGCGAGACATAGTCCATGGCGGTGCGATTCTCGAGCTGACTGCCGAGCAGGAAGCCCAGGGAGAATGGGTCGCCCAGGACATCGAGCTGGACATCGTCTATGAAGACGACGACATCCTGGTCATCAACAAACCCGCAGGCCTGGTGGTTCACCCGGCAGCTGGGCACGCTGATGGCACCTTGCTCAATGCCTTGCTGCACCATGTGCCAGACATCATCAATGTTCCTCGCTGCGGCATCGTGCACCGCCTGGACAAGGACACCACCGGCTTGATGGTGGTGGCCAAGACCATCCAGGCGCAGACGCAGTTGGTCACACAATTGCAAAGTCGTAGCGTCAGCCGGATCTACGAGTGCATCGTGATCGGCGTGGTGGTGGCGGGAGGCAAGATCAATGCCCCTATCGGCCGCCACGGCCAGCAGCGCCAGCGTATGGCGGTGATGGAAGGCGGCAAGCAGGCCGTCAGCCACTACCGCGTGCTCGAGCGTTTCCGCTCCCACACTCACGTGCGGGTCAAGCTGGAAACCGGCCGTACCCACCAGATTCGCGTGCACATGGCCCACATCAACTTCCCGTTGGTCGGAGATCCGGCCTACGGTGGCCGCTTCCGTATTCCGCCTGCGGCCAGTGCGACCATGGTTGATTCGCTGAAAAACTTCCCGCGCCAGGCCCTGCATGCACGCTTCCTGGAACTGGATCATCCGACGAGCGGTAAGCGGATGAGTTGGGAATCGCCTCTGCCAGACGATCTGGTCTGGTTGCTGTCGCTGCTCAAGCAGGATCGCGAGGCATTTATCGGATGAGTGACTGGCTGATTCCTGACTGGCCTGCGCCGGCTCAGGTGAAAGCCTGCGTCACCACCCGGGCGGGCGGCGTCAGCCTGGCGCCGTTCGACAGCCTCAACCTGGGCGATCATGTCGAAGACGACCTTGAGGCCGTCCTTGAGAATCGCCGTCGTCTCAGTGAGGCCTTCGGCATTCAGCCGGCCTGGCTGCGCCAGGTTCACGGCGTAAATGTGGTCGAGGCTGATCCTGCTCGCACCGCTGAAGCCGACGCCAGTTGGACCAGCACTCCAGGCATTGCCTGCACATCAATGACTGCCGATTGCCTGCCCGCGTTGTTTTGCAATCGCGCCGGTACCCGCGTAGCGGCGGCGCATGCCGGGTGGCGCGGCCTGGCGGCGGGTGTGCTGGAAGCTGCTTTCGAACGCCTGGACGCTGAGCCCGAAGATGTTCTGGTCTGGCTCGGCCCGGCAATCGGCCCAAAAGCCTTCGAAGTCGGCCCGGAAGTGCGTGAAGCCTTCATGCAGCAACTGCCGATCACAGCAGAAGCATTTGTGCCCAGCCACAACCCGGGCAAGTTCATGGCCGACATCTATCAGCTGGCCCGCCTGCGTCTTGCCGCACGCGGTGTTACTGCTGTTTATGGTGGTGGGTTCTGCACGGTGACCGACCCCCGCTTCTTTTCTTACCGGCGCAGCCCTCGCACCGGACGTTTCGCCTCTCTTGTCTGGCTTGAACGCTAGACTCTCTTGACCTGAATCAAACCTGATCCATATCAGCCATCGTTCGCTTGAATCTTCCAGAATCCACCCCATCTATAGGGGTATCTGGCAGGTTTCTTCATTCAGGATGTTTTATAGCTCCGGCCTGCTCAAAAGGAAGGTGACTAATGCGTATTGATCGTTTAACCAGCAAATTGCAGTTGGCACTGTCTGACTCTCAATCCTTGGCGGTGGGCCTCGACCACCCGGCCATTGAGCCTGCGCACTTGATGCAGGCGCTCCTGGAACAGCAAGGTGGTTCTATCAAGCCCTTGCTGATGCAGGTGGGCTTTGACGTCAACAGCCTGCGCAAGGAGTTGAGCAAAGAGCTCGACCAACTGCCGAAAATCCAAAACCCGACCGGCGACGTGAACATGTCGCAGGAATTGGCGCGCCTGCTCAACCAGGCCGACCGCTTGGCGCAGCAGAAGGGTGACCAGTTCATCTCCAGCGAACTGGTGCTGCTCGCCGCCATGGACGAGAACAGCAAGCTCGGCAAATTGTTGCTGGGCCAGGGCGTGAGCAAGAAAGCCCTGGAAAACGCCATCAACAACCTGCGTGGCGGTGACGCGGTAAACGACCCCAATCATGAGGAGTCGCGCCAGGCCCTGGACAAATACACCGTCGACCTGACCAAGCGCGCCGAAGAGGGCAAGCTCGACCCGGTGATCGGCCGTGACGATGAAATTCGTCGCACCATTCAGGTACTGCAACGTCGCACCAAGAACAACCCAGTGCTGATCGGTGAGCCTGGCGTGGGTAAAACCGCGATTGCCGAAGGCCTGGCCCAGCGCATCATTAATGGTGAAGTGCCGGACGGCCTTAAAGGCAAGCGCCTGCTCTCGTTGGACATGGGCTCGTTGATTGCCGGCGCCAAGTTCCGTGGCGAGTTCGAAGAGCGCCTCAAATCTCTGCTTAATGAATTGTCGAAGCAGGAAGGGCAGATCATTCTGTTTATCGACGAACTGCATACCATGGTCGGCGCCGGTAAAGGCGAGGGCTCCATGGATGCTGGCAACATGCTCAAGCCTGCCTTGGCACGGGGTGAGTTGCACTGCGTGGGCGCCACGACGCTCAACGAGTACCGCCAGTACATTGAAAAGGACGCGGCCCTTGAGCGTCGCTTCCAGAAAGTGCTGGTGGAAGAGCCGAGCGAAGAAGACACCATCGCGATCCTGCGTGGCCTGAAAGAGCGGTATGAGGTCCACCACAAGGTGGCAATCACTGACGGCGCGATCATTGCGGCGGCCAAATTGAGCCACCGCTACATCACTGACCGTCAGTTGCCCGACAAGGCCATCGACCTGATCGACGAAGCGGCCAGCCGTATCCGCATGGAGATCGACTCCAAGCCGGAAGTGCTCGACCGTCTGGATCGGCGCCTGATTCAACTGAAAGTCGAATCCCAGGCCCTGAAGAAAGAAGAGGACGACGCAGCGAAGAAACGCCTGGAAAAACTCCAGGAAGAAATCGTGCGCCTGGAACGCGAGTATTCGGACCTGGAAGAAATCTGGACCTCGGAAAAAGCTGAAGTGCAGGGCTCTGCGCAGATCCAGCAGAAAATCGAGCAGTCCCGCCAGGAGCTGGAAGCTGCACGCCGTAAAGGCGACCTGAACCGCATGGCCGAGTTGCAGTACGGGGTGATCCCGGACCTGGAGCGCAGCCTGCAGATGGTCGACCAGCATGGGCACAGTGAAAACCAGTTGCTGCGCAGCAAAGTGACCGAGGAAGAAATCGCCGAGGTCGTCTCGAAGTGGACCGGTATTCCCGTGTCGAAAATGCTTGAGGGCGAGCGCGACAAGCTGCTGAAGATGGAAAGCCTGTTGCACCAGCGCGTGATCGGCCAGGAAGAGGCCGTGGTGGCGGTGGCCAACGCGGTACGGCGTTCGCGAGCCGGCTTGTCCGACCCGAACCGCCCAAGTGGCTCGTTCATGTTCCTCGGCCCGACCGGCGTGGGTAAGACTGAGCTGTGCAAGGCCTTGGCTGAGTTCCTCTTTGATACGGAAGAGGCCATGGTACGGATCGACATGTCCGAGTTCATGGAGAAACACTCGGTGGCTCGCCTGATCGGCGCACCACCAGGCTATGTGGGTTACGAAGAAGGCGGTTACCTAACCGAAGCCGTGCGGCGCAAGCCTTACTCGGTGATCTTGCTGGATGAGGTCGAGAAGGCACACCCGGATGTGTTCAACATCTTGCTGCAAGTGCTGGAGGATGGCCGCCTGACGGACAGCCACGGGCGTACCGTGGACTTCCGTAATACGGTGATCGTGATGACCTCCAACCTGGGCTCGGCACAGATCCAGGAACTGGTGGGGGACCGTGAAGGCCAGCGCGCTGCTGTCATGGATGCGCTAACCAGCCACTTCCGCCCGGAATTTATCAACCGGGTCGATGAAGTGGTGATCTTCGAGCCTCTGGCGCGGGATCAGATTGCGGGCATTACCGAGATCCAACTGGGTCGCCTGCGTGGCCGTCTGGCGGAGCGCGAGCTGGACCTGGTGCTGAGCGGCGAGGCGTTGGATAAGCTGATCGCGGTGGGTTACGACCCGGTGTATGGCGCACGGCCTCTGAAACGTGCGATTCAGCGCTGGATCGAAAACCCGTTGGCGCAGTTGATTTTGTCGGGCAGCTTTATGCCGGGTACCAGCGTCGAGGCGACGGTGGAAAACGACGAAATCGTCTTCCACTAATCCCAGTCAGTGGCGTTGTAAAAGGAGGCCCCGCATCGCGGGGCCTTTTTTTTCGATAGGGCGTTGAACTGTAAGGAAAAGGCTAGTAAAGTGCGCCCCGCAACAACGTCAGCCCACGGGTTTCTTCTCCCCAAGAAGAAATCAGAAACAAGCGCAAATCATTGTCTTAAAAGCAATTTAAAGGGTTGACAGAGGTTTTTAAGATTGTAGAATAGCGCGCCTCAGACATGACAACGTAGCGATACGGAAGACTCGAAGAGAAGGTTACACCGCAGTAGAAGTTGTACTTTGAAATATGTAGTTCCGTGATAGCTCAGTCGGTAGAGCAAATGACTGTTAATCATTGGGTCCCAGGTTCGAGTCCTGGTCACGGAGCCAATTTCAAACCGGGGTATAGCGCAGTCCGGTAGCGCGCCTGCTTTGGGAGCAGGATGTCAGGAGTTCGAATCCCCTTACCCCGACCATATTTGGGTCGTTAGCTCAGTTGGTAGAGCAGTTGGCTTTTAACCAATTGGTCGTAGGTTCGAATCCCACACGACCCACCATTTTTGAAACCAGTTAACGCTGGAATCGAATCTTAAGATCAGAGGCCAAAAGCGCTGATCGAAGAAGGCGACTGAAAGGTCGCCTTTTTTTTACCGGGGTATAGCGCAGTCCGGTAGCGCGCCTGCTTTGGGAGCAGGATGTCAGGAGTTCGAATCCCCTTACCCCGACCATATTAAAAATCCTCGTATCGAAAGATACGGGGATTTTTTTTGCCTTTTTTTCAGTTCGATTTGTGCAAATTCCAAACAGATATTGTGCTGATTGGTGCGTTGGTGCGAACGCGGTGTGCTCCTAGACTGGGCCACGTCAGTATCTCTCCCCAACAGGAATTCGCATCATGAACCGCACCGCTTCTTTCCTCGCTGCTCAACCTGCTCGCTCATTACCTCAGTTGATCAAATCCACGCTCGTGGGCTTGGGCATGATCATGGGCCTCGGTCAATTTGCCGTTGCTGCCGACGCTGCGGCGAATAAGCACCCGACCATTCGCGCCATGTCAGGCGCCGAGCCCATCGGTCGGCTGGATCCGAAAACCACAGCCTTGCTGGTCATCGATTTCCAGAATGAATACTTCACCGGCCGTATGCCGATCCCCGACGGCATGAAGGCCCTGGACAACACCCAGCGTCTGATCAAATTTGCCGACAAGGAGCATATTCAGGTCATCCACGTGCAGCACATCGCCCCGGAGGATGCGGCGGTATTCGCCACAAACGGCAAAACCGTCGATTTTCAACCGCTGATGAAGCCGCGTCCGCAAGACAAGCTCGTGCAGAAAACCTCCGTCAGTGTATTTGCCAGCACCGATCTTGATGCGCAATTGAAGCAAGTGGGCGTCAAAACCCTGATTATCACCGGCCTGATGACTCACGCCTGTGTCGCCGGCGCCGCTCGAGACGCTGCGCCGTTGGGCTATGACGTTGTGGTAGCATCCGATGCCACCGCCACGCGGGCCATCACCCGTGCCGATGGCCGTTCGGTGACCAAGGATGAGTTGCAAAACTCGGCGCTGGCCGAGATCGAAGACACCTTCGGCTCGGTGCTGAGCACGGCGCAAATCATCGCCTTGCCGGTTAACTGAGCCCTTCTGAACAGCCAGGGATCGTCTGCTTCATGAACCAGTTGTCCGCCATGCGCGCCTTTCGGTGCATCGTTGAAGCCAAGGGTTTTTCTGCCGCCGCAGAACGCCTGGACACCACGCATTCGACGATTTCACGGCAGTTGCAACAGCTGGAGATTGAACTGGGCGCCCAACTGATCAACCGCAATACACGGCGTTTCAGTCTGACCTCGGCGGGAGAGCAGTACTACGCGGCGTGTGTCGATATCCTCGATCGTGTCGAGGCCGCGTCCCAAGCCATTGCCCAGGGACATCAACGCCCGGAAGGCCTGCTGCGGGTCAGCGTGCCGCTGGTGGTGGGCACGTTGGAGCTACCGCACTGGCTGCCGGGTTTTCAGCGTCGTTACCCCGATATCGAGCTTGAATTGCATGGCGACGATCAATTCGTTGACGTGGTCGCTGATGGTTTTGACGTTGTGGTACGCATCGCCAGCGCCTTGGCGGACACGACCTTGATAGCGCGCACGTTGACGGTCTCCAGGCAGGTATTGGTGGCATCACCGAGCTACATTGGCCGGCATGGCTTGCCCCGTTCGGCCCAGGAACTCGACGCGCATCGCTTGCTGACCTTCATTGGCGCGACTTCGGATTGGGCGCTGAGCCCGGCGCGGGGCGAGACCATCAAGGTCACGCCCTCGGGGCAGTTTCGAAGCAATACCATCAGTGCACTGCACGCGGCGACATTGGCCGGGGCGGGCATTGCATGCTTCACCCAGGCAACGGTGCGCAATGACTTGGCGCAGGGACGGCTTGTACCGATCCTGCCCAATTATTCGCTGGGCGAGCGGCACTACTACGCGCTCTATCCGCAGTCCCGGCATCTGGCGCCGAAGGTCCGGGCGTTTGTCGACCACATGGCCGAGTTTTACGCGGCCCAATAAAAAATCCCCCTGCCGTTTGGTAGGGGGATTTTTTTTGCAGCGAGATCGTCAATCAGTGCAGCTTGAGCCTAGGCTCGGTCCCGCGACCAATCTTGCTACCCAGCATCAACATGGCCGTACGGAAGAACCCGTACAGCGCCATCTGGTGCATGCGGTACAGCGAC
The DNA here is from genome assembly GCF_059419385.1 of Pseudomonas sp. GW821-FHT05H12. Lineage (NCBI taxonomy): Bacteria > Pseudomonadati > Pseudomonadota > Gammaproteobacteria > Pseudomonadales > Pseudomonadaceae > Pseudomonas > Pseudomonas sp. GW821-FHT05H12. Next base: position 119,568 of record NZ_JBWKRS010000005.1, read on the forward strand.
ACGTAGAACATCCGCGCCAACCAGCCTTCCAGCATCACGCTGCCAGTAAGGTTGCCCATCAAGTTACCCACCGCCGAGAACCGCGACAGCGAGATCAACGAGCCGTAGTCGGTGTACTTGTAGGTTGGCAGGTCTTTGCCTTCGATACGCAGCTTCAGCGACTTGGCCAGCAGCGATGCCTGCTGGTGAGCAGCCTGGGCGCGTGGCGGAACGTTGCGGTCGGTGCCCGGTTGCGGGCAGGCAGCGCAGTCGCCGAAGGCAAAGATGTTTTCGTCACGGGTGGTTTGCAGTGTTGGCAGAACTTGCAACTGGTTGATGCGGTTGGTTTCCAGGCCGTCGATGTCTTTGAGGAACCCCGGCGCACGAATGCCGGCCGCCCACACCTTGAGGCTGGCTGGAATCACCTGGCCGCTGCTGGTGATCAGCGCATCGGCTGTCACTTCACTGACCGCCGAATTGGTCAGCACGGTCACGCCGAGCTTTTCCAGGGTTTTATGCACAGGCCCGCCGATGCGTTCCGGCAGGGCAGGCAGCACCCGTGGCCCAGCCTCGATCAGGGTGATGTGCATGTTTTCCGGTTTGATGCGATCCAGGCCATAGGCCGCCAGTTCATGCGCAGCGTTGTGCAGCTCGGCGGCCAGTTCAACACCGGTCGCACCGGCGCCGACGATGGCGACACTGATTTTCTCTTCCACGTCGGTTTGCCCGGCATGGGCGCGCAGGTAGTGGTTGAGCAGTTGTTGGTGGAAGCGCTCGGCCTGTTTGCGGGTGTCGAGGAACAGGCAGTGTTGCGCCGCGCCCTCGGTGCCAAAGTCGTTGGTGGTGCTGCCAACGGCGATCACCAGGCTGTCGTAGCTCAGCACGCGCGCGGGCACCAGTTCACGGCCTTCTTCATCGAGGGTGGCGGCCAGCTGGATTTTCTTCTGTTCACGATCAAGCCCGCTCATGCGCCCCAGCTGGAACTCGAAGTGGTTCCATTTTGCCTGGGCGACATAATTGAGTTCGTCTTCCGATGAATTCAGGGAGCCGGCGGCCACTTCGTGCAACAGAGGCTTCCAGATGTGGGTGAGGTTGGCGTCCACCAGCGTGATGCTGGCCGTGCCGCGCTTGCCCAGAGTCTTACCCAGGCGGGTAGCCAACTCCAGGCCGCCGGCGCCGCCGCCGACGATAATAATACGATGGGTCATGGGGATATCTCGCAAGGCTAAAAGAAATCGGAGCAGTTACCCCCGCGAGCGCCAGGCAGCTCATAGCGTCAGGTAACTCAGAAGGCGACTCAGCAGGCCAAGCCCGATCACGGCCGCCAGCACCACAACGAGGAGCAGCCACGGCCTGAAAGGCTTGCGCTCGACTCGGTTCTGGGAGAGTTGCAGGTACTCTTCGACATGCTGTTGGTCATCGGGGTTCAGGCGGCTGGTCATAAAGGCCTCGTCAGGTAGACGTTGCAAAAGGGCGCCACGTTACAGACTGTGAGTGGGCGGCACCGCCACAAGCTTAGCCGGTGCCCGCGTCACAGGCTGATACCTACGTCGAATACTATGCTGCGCCCCAGGTTGTTGCGCAAGAAATCCGGTGCGTCGGGGTGGGCGAACAGCACCCGCGCAAAGGTCGGCCCCACCAGCGACAGCGAGCGCCAACCCTGGCGCAGGTACTCGGTGGGCGGCGGGAAGTGGCTGTTGAGGTCCAGCACCTCGCGCTTTAGGCTGGTGAACGCGATCAGGTCCAGCTCCCCCAGGTCCATGCCCCGTTCTTTATAGTTGTGCGCTTTTTTACGCAGCGTCGGTGCCAGGCGCAGCAGAAATTCATGGGCGGGGATGCGTCGCGGCTTGGCTTCGCGCCGCACCAGTTGGCTCAGGGAGAATGCGCTGCGCCGCCTGAGCAGCTCATCTCGCCATTCGTCGTTCAGGCGCCGGCCTTCATCCAGAACGAAAAACACCTCGAAACTGGCGTCTCGAAACAGCACGTCTGGCGGCTCCTGCCCAGCCGCGTGAAACTCTTCGGCGCGGTAGGGCACATTCAAGCCTTGCAGCAGGCGCTGGCAGACCCAACGCTCACGCTCCCATTTGCGGGCATTGGACAAGAACGCATTGGCTTGTTCGGCCGCTACAGTGAGCAGGCGCAAGTAATCTGAGTCATCCATGCTTGCAGCTTAGCGCCCAAATGATGACCGCAGGAAGTCCTGCTGCAAAAGCGCGGTGTAGACTGGCCGTACAAAGGTCAATCGGGCATGGGGAGTGCGTCGTGAAGTTTTTTGTTGTGCTGTTTTTGAGTCTTCTGTCCCTTTGGGCCCAGGCCGTTGAAGTGGGTGAGCGGCTTGCGCCCTGGACGTTGCTGGACCAGTTCGATCAGGCCTACAGTTTGAATGATCAGGCGCAGATTCTGTTGGTCGCCCGCAGCATGGAAGGCGCAAAGCTGGTGGATGCGGCGTTGCAAGGCCAGCCCAAGGGGTATTTGGAAGCGCGACAGGCCGTGTTTGTCGCTGACATCCAGCGCATGCCTCGGCTGATCGCCAAGTTGTTCGCGGTGCCGGCCATGCAGGCCTACAGCTATCGGGTGATGCTGGATCGCGACGCGCGTGTCGTGCCGCGCTACCCGGGGCCTGTGGATAAAGTGCTGTGGTTGCAACTGGATAAGGGCAAGCTGGTTGCGCAGCGTGAATACGGTTCTGCCGCTGAGCTGCGTCAGGCGTTGGAGCAGGTGGCACCGTGATCAGTGCCGCGGTGCTGGCGCCAGAAACCCTCACGATCGGGTGGCTGTTGTTCGCACCCGTGGTGATGTGGGCGGTCCTGCGCTCGTCCTGGCTTGAGTTGTTCGCCGACCGTCGGCGCCAGCACCTGTTGTTCGGCACGGTGTTCGCGTTGTTCATGCTGTGGCTGGTGCGGCGGGATTTCGATACCGGCGTTTCCTATCACTTTATCGGCATGACCGCCGTCACCTTGTTGCTTGACTGGCCGCTGGCAATCGTCGGCGGTGTTGCGGCCCAAATGGGCCTGGTGCTGTTGGGGCGCCAGGACCTGGCAGCGGTGGGGGTCAACGGCCTGCTGTTGATCGGTTTGCCCGTGTTGGTGACCGAGACCTGTGCGCTGCTGGTCGAACGGGCGCAACCCAGGAACCCCTTCGTGTACATCTTCTGCTCCGGCTTTTTTGCCGCCGCGCTATCGGCGTTGCTCTGCCTGTTGATGGGGCTGGGCCTGTTGTGGTTCGACGGCCGTTTCGCGATGCCGGAATGGCTGGAAGATTTCGTCGGCTACCTGTGGCTGATGATCTTTCCCGAGGCCTTTATCAACGGCATGGTGATCAGCGCCCTGGTGGTGTTCTGTCCTGAATGGCTGGAGACCTTCAACCGTACGCGCTATCTCTCGGCGCCCTGGAAGGATGACGATTCGCAGCGTTGACCTGGATCAAATCCCGCACAGCCGAGCAAGCCCATGCTCTGCGAAATTTTCCTGGGCAAAGGTGGGAGCACGAATCATGAGTGTGTACGAATGGGCACGGCAAGAGCTGCGTAGAAGCCAGGATGCCGCGCAAGAAATCGGCTTTGACCCGGGCCTGACGCTGCGCGCCATGCTCAGTGCGGTGGTGCAGCAGAGCAAAGGCGTGCGCAGTTTCGAAGACCTGGCCGACGAGCTGCAATACCTTGCAGAGAACCTCGACGACCAGCAGGAGTACGCCTTTATGCGCCCTTAGTGGCGTGGCGGCAGGTCTTCGGAAAACAGCTCGTCTTCGGCGTCCGGTGCTACGGGAATCTTGTGTTCTTCAGCTGCCCAGGCGCCCAGGTCGATGAGTTTGCAACGGTCCGAGCAGAACGGGCGGTTGAGGTTGGTCGCTTTCCATTCCACGGGGGCGCCGCAGGTTGGGCAGTCGACAGTCAGGGGTTGGCTCATGATCGGCCTCCACGCAAAGTAAGGTAAAAGTGGTGCAGTCGCTCGACCTCGCTGTGCAACCACGCGAGGTCCTTGTCATTGACCAGTACATCGTCGGCATGTTTCAGGCGGTCTTCACGGCTGGACTGGGCCTTGAGAATCGCCTGCACCTGTTGCTCGCTGATGCCGTCGCGCTGCAGGGTACGCTGAATCTGCAATGATTGCGGCACGTCGATCACCAGGATGCGCTGGGTCATGCTGTACTGGCCCGATTCGATCAGCAGCGGCGACACCAGGATCGCGTAGGGCGATTGAGCACGCGCCAGGTGGCTGCGAATTTCCTCGCCAATCAGCGGGTGCAGCAGGGCTTCGAGCCAGCGCCGCTCTTCGGGCACTTCGAAGATCAGTTTGCGCAACGCAGCGCGGTCCAATTGGCCGTCAGGTTGCAGCACGCCTGCACCAAAGTGTTCGGCGATGCTAGCCAACGCCGGCCGGCCAGGTTCCACGACCCACCGGGCAGCATGGTCGGCGTCGACCAGGTCAATGCCAAGGTCAATAAAGTGCTGGGCGGCGGCGCTTTTACCGCTGCCGATGCCGCCCGTGAGGCCAAGAATCCAGGGTGTTGCAACAGAAGTGGTCATCTGAAACCGACAGACTGCAAATAGAAGTCGGTTATTTGACCACCCCAGAGCAATGCAATCCAGCCGGCAATGGCCAGATACGGACCAAACGGCATCGGGGTCGACGCCTGGGCCTTGCGCAGGCGCAGTAACAGCAGCCCGACAAACACCCCGACCAGCGATGACATCAGCAAGGTCATGGGCAGCACTTGCCAGCCACCCCAGGCGCCGAGCAGCGCCAGCAGCTTGAAGTCGCCATGGCCCATGCCGTCCTTGCCGGTGACCAGCTTGAACAACCAGAACACCGACCATAGGCTCATGTAGCCGATCACTGCGCCCCACAAGGCATCGGGCAGTGGCACCAGCAGTTCGAAGTTGTTGACGATCAGTCCCAGCCACAGCAGGGGCAACACCAGCACGTCCGGCAACAGTTGGTGGTCGGCATCGATCAGGCTCATTGCCAGCAGGCCCCAACTCAATACCAGCACCACAAAGGCTTGCCCGCCAAAGCCGAAATGCCAGGCAACCACGGCCGAGAGCAGCCCGCAGGCCAGCTCGGTGAAGGGGTAGCGGGTGCTGATGGGCGCGTGGCAACGGGCGCAACGCCCTTTGAGCATCAGGTAACTGAGCAGCGGGATATTTTCCCAGGGGCGAATCGGTTGGTTGCAGTGCGGGCAGCAGGAATTGGGGCGCATTAGGTTGTAGGCTGGCGCGGCAGGGTCGAGGGGCAGGCCAAGCACCTCTTGGGCCTGGGCACGCCAGTCCCGTTCGAGCATTTTCGGCAGGCGCCACACCACCACATTGAGGAAGCTGCCGACAATCAGGCCCAGCACCAGCGCCATCGCGGTAAACGCCCACGGGTGCTCGCTCAACACCAGGCTCAAAATGCCGAACCCAATTGGAAGACAGGCAGATACATGGCAATCACCAGCGCACCGACAATGCCGCCCAGCACCACCATGATCAACGGCTCCATCAGGCTGGTGAGGTTATCGACCAAGTGTTCCACATCGGCCTCATAGTGGTTGGCGACCTTTTCCAGCATGTGGTCCAGGGTGCCTGATTCTTCGCCAATCGCAGTCATCTGGATTGCCATGCCCGGGAACAGGTTGCTGGCGGCCATGGATTGGTTCAGCGGCATGCCGGTTGAGACGTCGTGACGCATATGTTCGATTGCCTGTTTAAAGGGCCCATTGCCCACGGCGCCTGCCACGGAGCCCAGCGCTTGTACCAGGGGCACGCCTGCTGCAAAGGTGGTGGAAAGCGTGCGGGCGTAACGAGCGACGGCGGATTTTTTCAGCAGTGTGCCTGCTAGTGGAACCCTCAACAAACCCGTATCTATTTTGTATCGAAAACTACGGGACCCCCGATAGGCTTGGCGTACTGCGACCATGGCGGTACCCAGCCCCAGTGCAACACCCCACCAGGCGCGCTGCAGAAACTCCGACAGGGCGATGACCTGTCGGGTGAACCCGGGCAACTGGCTGTCGACCCCGGCGAACAGGCTTTGGAATTGCGGCACGACATGGATCAGCAACACCGTGCTGACCACGCTGGCGACCAGCAGTACCGCGATGGGGTAGGTCATGGCTTTCTTGATGCGGGCCTTGAGCTGTTCGCTTTTCTCCAGGTGGATGGCGACGCGTTCCAGAAGAGTTTCCAAAGCACCGGCCAATTCCCCTGCGGCAACCAGGTTGCAATACAGCTCATCGAAGTAGCGCGGGTGCTTGCGCAGTGCCGTCGCCAGGCTGTTGCCGGTTGCTATCGCGTGCTTGAGCCCTTTTACCAGTTCGCGCACCTGCCGGTTCTCGAAGCCTTCGCTGATGATGTCGAAGGCCTGCAACAGGGGAATGCCGGCCTTCAGCAGCGTCGCCAACTGCCGGGTGAACAGGGCAATGTCCGCAGGCTTGATCGTTGCGGCCAGGCGGGGCATGCCGGCAGGTTTCCTGCGCACGCGTCCGGGGCAGATGCCCTGCTGGCGCAAGTGTGCCTTGATCAGTGCCACATCGTGGCCAACGGTTTGCCCGGACACCTTGCGCCCCTTGCGGTTGATGCCTTCCCAGGCGTAGATCGTCGAAGTGTCGTTCATGTCTCGTTTGCGCACTGAGGGAGTGGAAGATTTATAGCTTAGTCAGATGACGGATTCGGGCCGGCCGGTGTTGCACGATAAAATGTCAGAATGTGCGTCTTGAGCGCGATTGACCCCATTTGGGTGAGTACACTGGCGCGGCAATAAACCACGAGGCGCAGGACGCGCCTTGTCATGAGTTCTATCCTGGAGAGTGAATGTGATGCGTCAGAAAGGCTTTACCTTGATCGAGTTATTGATCGTCGTGGCAATCATCGGCATTTTGGCCACCATCGGCTTGCCCATGTACACCAAGCACCAGGCCAAGGCCAAGTTCACGGCGGGGTTGGCGGAAATCTCCGCATTGAAGGCCGGCTATGAAGACACCCTCAATCAAGGCACTGTACCGACCCTGGCCTTGATCGGCGGCACCAGCCCTACCGCCAATTGCAAGATCGACGTAGTTGGGGACGTGGCCACGGGGGCAGGGTCCATCAGTTGCGAAATCCTTGACGCCCCGGCGCCTGTGCTGGGCAAGACCATCACGTTGACGCGTAGTGCAACCACGGGTTGGAAGTGCGCAACCACGGCGGATGCGCAGTACGTCACCAAAGGTTGCGGCGCCTGATTGCCTGACCTCACAACACGGAAGTAAGGGTGGCCCATGTCGTTGTCCCTGCAACAGCGAGGCAATGTGTTTCTGGTAGTGGCTGCATGCCTGTTGGCGGTGGGCATCTGCTTGCCGTTCAGTGGGCATGATCTGCAACGTTCCACACAGATTGTCATGAGCCTGGGCGCGGTGCTGTATGGGCTGTCGGCCGGTTCAGGCGAGCGGTTGTTGGACCGGCCCAGCACCTATGGGCTGATGGCGATCATCGGGCTGGGCGTGATCTCTTCCGTACTGGCTCATCAGCCGTTGTGGGCGCTCACCGAAGTGGCGCTGTTTGTCGGTTGTGGCGCGATCGCCGTGGCGTTCGCCTTGCTTCGACGTCAGGGTGGTGAGCCGATGGATCGCGCCCTGATCCTGATTGTCTTGCTGCTGTGCCTGGTCAAGTCTTTGCAGTACCTGTGGGCCGCAGCATCGGCCTTTACCAGTGGTAACGATGTGCTGAACCTCGACCATCTGCTGTCGGGGTTTTCCAACAAGCGATTTTATGGCCAGTTTCAGACCTTCACCTTGGCGCTGTTGGCGCTCCCCTTGCTTTTAGCGAATGTTACCCGCGCCATGCGTGCCGGGGTGTTTGCGCTGCTGTGTGTCTGGTGGTTGATCGCCATCAGTGGCGGCACGCGCGGTACGTGGCTTGGCCTGGCGGTGGCGGCTGGGGTGTTGACGGTGCTGGGGCCTTGGGGGCGGCGTTGGGTTGCCTGGCAACTGGCGGCGCTATGTGGCGGCCTGGTGTTGTATTGGCTGTTGTTCGTGGGGTTGGCGGGCTATCTGGGGATTGAAGTTGGCAGTGGCGCAGGCGATCGCCTGACCACCTCGCTGTCGGGGCGCGGTCCGATCTGGTTACAAGCTTGGCACATGATTGAAGAGCGCCCCTGGCTAGGGTTCGGTCCCATGCATTTTGCCGATATCGCCAATGAAATAGCGGCCCACCCGCACCAGGCGGTTCTGCAGTGGGCCAGTGAGTGGGGCGTGCCGTCAGCCCTATGTGTGGCCGTCCTGGCGTGGCGGGCTGGCTGGGCGACGTGCAGGGTAGTGCGCGCACGAGCATTGTCTGAGGCCGGTGAAGACCTGCTGCGGCTGTGCCTGTTTGCGGCGTTGGTGGGTGCGTTGGTGCAGTCGATGGTCGACGGTGTCATCGTGATGCCCAACTCACAGGTATGGCTGGCGCTGGTGGTAGGTTGGTTGATGGCGTTGCACGTAGGGCGAACTCCCTTGGACAGCGGGCTGAAGTGGGCGGGCGCAGCGTGTCAAATAGCCGGTGTGATGGCCGTTGGTCTGATGTTATTTATCGCTGCACGCGACCTGCCTCATACCGTGCAAGACCAGGCGGACTACCTGCGCGCCGGTCATGATCACCTGCAGCCACGCTTCTGGGCCCAGGGTGTGATCGCACTCCCTGGCCAGTAAGTTGCCGGACGCCCGATGCGGTGCTAGCTTTAGCCCACCGCCCGTGTAGCTCAGCCGGTAGAGCAGCGCACTCGTAACGCGAAGGTCGCAGGTTCGATTCCTGTCTCGGGCAATAAGGCAACACGGCTTCAAAGGCAACGTTTTCAGATGATCCCAGAATGGTTCTGAAGGCCAGACGATCGGGCGTTCCTGCCTGTTCTTTTGTATCTGCGCAACCTTGATGACCCAGATGCATCCCCATTCCTCGATCTAAGAGAACAACATGACCACGACTGAAATGACCCAGGAAGTTCGGCACGAAGAAGCACTCAAGAAATACCTTGAGGACACGCCGCAGCTTAAAGAAGAGATCAAGGACCTGAGCGCCGATGATCAGCGCGACCAGATCCAATGGGCATTCGAGGACGAGGCAGAGAGCCAGGGCTACCAGCCTTGGGAGTTGACCCTCAAGTACACCTCGACACCGGAAGCGTTTGAAGCCGCACGGCTGGCCTTGCACAAAGAGGCCGCCGAGGTGCTGGGTGTCGACTGGGAAGAATATTGCGAGATGAACGACCTGGTCGTCTGATTACCCCGTAGGAGCCGGCTTGCCGGCGATGAGGCCTGTGAGGTTCAAGGTAATCTCACGAGCCCTATCGCCGGCAAGCCGGCTCCTGCAGTGCTTCAGATGCTAAGGCGCATCGAGAGGTCCACTGCCTTCACGTCCTTGGTCATCGCCCCGATGGAGATGTAGTCCACCCCGGTTTGCGCGATGGGCAGCAGCGTGGTTTCGTTGATTCCGCCGCTGGCCTCCAGCTTGGCCTTGCCGGCGTTCAGGCGCACGGCTTCACGCATGTCATCCAGGCTCAATTCGTCGAGCATGATGATATCGGCACCCGCCGCCAGTGCTTCACGCAGTTCTTCCAGGCTTTCAACTTCGATTTCCACCGGCTTGCCTGGCGCAATCTTGTGCGCGGCCGTAATGGCCTGGGCGATACCGCCGCACGCGGCGATATGGTTTTCCTTGATCAAAAACGCGTCATACAGCCCGATGCGATGGTTGTGACAGCCGCCACAGGTCACCGCGTATTTTTGCGCCAGGCGCAGCCCCGGCAGAGTTTTGCGGGTATCGAGCAGCTTGACCTGGGTGCTGGCGACAAAATCCGCCAGGTCTTGCGCACGGGTGGCCACGCCGGACAGCAGCTGCAGGAAATTCAGCGCACAACGTTCACCGCTGAGCAACGAGCGTGCCGGGCCTTCGAGATGGAACAACGCCTGATTGGGGCTGACGCGCTCACCGTCGGCCACCTGCCAATGCACTGCCACACGCGGGTCCAGTTGGCGGAACACAGCATCTACCCACGCTGTACCGGCAATCACAGCCGCATCACGGGTGATGATCGTGGCCTTGGCCAGCCGTTCGGCCGGGATCAACTGTGCAGTGATGTCGCCGCTGCCGATGTCTTCCAGCAGTGCGCGGCGCACGTTGGCTTCGATTTCGGCGGTGAGGTCGGCAAGACGGAGATTCGGCATAACAGGCTCCACAAACAAAGTGCCCCGATTATAGGGGCAGTGCGCGTTTGAACCCAGCGACCTGCTCATTTACGACCAAATGACAGAGTTCGCTGGCGCAACAGCCCTCGTTTGCAAGATAATCTCGCGCCTTGCAATTGGCGTCATAGCTTTGACGTCTTGGTAATGACTGGGTATTCGCAGTGCCCGTCCGGGCCTGTGCCCGAGCATTTCCCCATCAACACCGCCGTTTCAGGAGGCCAGGATGCACAATGACGGAAAGGTGGTGCCTATCAACAAGGTACATGCCACGCCATCGCCGCTCGCGCGCCTGCCGGTGGTGTTGTTGCAGGTGCGTGACAAGGCGGCGCAGCAGCTGCAGCAGGGCCTGCAGGAACTGTTCGATAACGCCGACGACACCCTGTTCGAAATGGCCGACAAGGCTCGAAGCAACGTCGATCACCATATTTTTTTCGAAGCCATGCGCGACTTGCGCCTCAAGCGCAAGAATTTCGAACGCGTGTTCATGGAGCAACTGTTCGCCGCCTTCGCGCTGCTGGGGCAGTCAGGGCGCAGCGACCTGCACCTGGTGCCGGTGGTGTCTTACGATGCAATACCGGGCACCTCCCGTGATGATCTGGAAAAGGCCGTGGCACTGGAGGCTATGCTCGGTCGCGTACGACATCGCGATGGCTTGGCGCTTGCGCAACTCACCGCACGTTTGAGTGCGTTGTTGGACAAGCAACTGGAAGAACGTGAGAACCCCTTGGGCCCGGCGCTGCTCTGCGAGTTTTTCCTGCGGGCAGGGCGCAGCCTGGGTGTGGAGATCCGTGTCAAACTGATCATGCTCAAGCTGTTTGAGAAATACGTACTCAGTGACGCTGACCAACTGTATGGCGAGGCTAATCAGTTGCTGGTGGCTATCGGCGTACTGCCCCAGCTCAAGGCGGTGCCGTCACGTCGCCCCGGCGGTCGAGCAGAACGTGACCAGCAACGCGAAGGCCGGCAGCCGATGACCGAGCCGCCGTTCGAAGATAATGGCCATGAAGCCTTCACCGCCCTGCAAGCCTTATTGGTGGCCGTGCGCGGTCGTGTGGCCCCTACCCTTGAAGCCAGTGCCGAGCCACAACCCATTGCCTCGCGTGACCTGTTGCGCCTGCTCTCTCACTTGCAGCAATACGTACCTGAGCCCGAGGCCGAGGACGATTTCGATCTGCGCAATCATCTTGAGCAGTTGCTGACCCGGGTCAGCGTCAAGAGTGGCAAGTCCCGGGTGGTGGAAAACGCCGACGAAGACGTTATCAATCTGATCGCGCTGCTCTTCGAGTTCATCCTTAAAGATCACGCCGTGCCCGACGCTTTCAAGGCCTTGATCGCCCGCTTGCAAGTGCCCTTGCTAAAAGTCGCGGTATTGGACAAAAGCTTGTTCAGCCGCACCAGCCACCCGGCGCGTCGTTTGCTCAACGAAATTGCCAGGGCTGCCCTGGGCTGGAGCCCGAACGATGATTACCTGCGCGATAGCCTGTACCTGCGCATCGAGCAGGTGGTGCAGCGTTTATTGAATGAGTTCGTCGAGGACCAGGGGATTTTCTCCCAACTGCTGGCCGAGTTCTGCACTTTTACTGCTGATGAGCGCCGACGCTGCGAGCTGCTGGAACAACACACCCGCGATGCCGAAGAAGGTCGGATGCGCACGGATGCCGCCCGCCAACGTGTCGCCGACGTGCTTAATCGGCGGTTGTTGGGTAAGACGCTGCCCCAGGCAGTGGTGCAGTTTCTGCAGCAGGCCTGGAGCCAGGTGCTGTTGTTGGCCAGCCTCAAGCATGGCGAGCAGTCGGTGCAGTGGCAGGCGGGGCTGCGCACCATGGACGAGCTGATCTGGAGCGTAGGCCTGCAGAAAGACACCGAGGCCGGACGGCATTTGCTGGAGCAACTGCCCGGGTTGCTCAAGGCGCTGCGTGACGGGTTGACCAGCGCCGCGTTCGACCCGTTCAGTACCCGTGAATTCTTCGTGCGCTTGCAGGCCATGCATGTGCAGGCGTTTGACGGTGAGGGGCTTGAGGCATTGATGGAAGTGCGTGAGCCGTTTGTGCTCGACAGCGGGTTGCCCGATGCTGTCGATACCCTGCCGGGCGATGACCCTGACCTGCTCAAGGCGCGACAGCTGCAGGCCGGTGGCTGGTTTGAGTTCCAGCAGAACGATGCCGCAGCCCTGCGTTGCAAGCTGATGGCGATTGTTGCGCCGTCCAACACCTACATTTTCGTCAGCCGCATGGGGCTCAAGGTCCAGGAGAAAAGCGCGGGCCAACTGGCTTTGGCGTTCAAGGGCGGCACCTTGCGCCGTTTGGACGAAGGCTTGCTGTTTGAGCGTGCGCTGGCCTCCGTGACCGACAACCTGCGTCAACTCAATCGCGGCAAGTGATCGCAACCGCAGGGCTGAACGCGGCATACTGGTAACACCTCGTCTTAATCAAGGAACCCGTATGCAGTTGGACCCCACCAGCGGTTGGTGCAAGGGCATTCGTCATTGCCCTTCGCCCAACTTCAACGAGCGCCCGACAGGCGAAATCTCTCTGTTGGTGGTGCATAACATCAGCTTGCCACCGGCGCAGTTCGCCACGGGCAAGGTGCACGAGTTTTTCCAGAACCGGCTGGATGTCTCGGAACATCCCTACTATGAAGGGATCGCTCACCTACGTGTGTCAGCGCATTTCCTGATTGAGCGCGACGGTGCCGTGACGCAGTTTGTGGCGTGCCAGGACCGTGCCTGGCATGCCGGGGTTTCCAGCTTTGAAGGGCGGGACACCTGCAATGACTATTCACTGGGGATTGAATTGGAAGGCACCGACGAGCTGCCGTTCACCGACGCGCAATATGCGTCGTTGATCGACCTGACGCGCCAGCTGCTGGCGGCCTACCCAGGCATCACCCGTCAGCGTATCTGCGGTCACAGCGATATTGCCCCGGGCCGCAAGACAGACCCGGGCCCCGCTTTTGATTGGGCGCGCTTTCGCAGCGCCCTGCAGGATGGAGGACACGCACAATGAGTTTCCTGGTGTTGGTGCTGGCGGTGTGGATCGAGAAGTTCTCGGCCTTGCGCCAGCGGTTGCAGCGCGACGGCGGATGGCTGCGTGAACTGGCCAAGTTGGAGTCGAGCCCGCGAATGGGCAAGCAGCCCTGGCTGATTCTTGCGTTGTTGGTGCTACTGCCGGTGGCGCTACTGGCCTTGTTGCTGGTGGTGCTGGAACCTGTGGCCTATGGCTTGTTGGCGTTGCCGGTGCACCTGCTGGTGGTGATCTACAGCCTGGGGCGTGGCGATCTTTTGGCCGGGCTCGGGCCTTTTCGGGATGCGTGGCGCCGTGGCGACTTGCAGGCGGCCGAACATGTGGCCGAGCGTGATCTCAAGCTCGCTGCAGACAGCGGCGAGCAACTGCTCGAAAGGGTTCAGGGGCATCTGCTGTGGCAGGCGTACCAGAGCTTTTTCGCGGTGATCTTCTGGTACTTCCTGCTCGGGCCGGTGGCGGCCCTGGCTTATCGCCTGCTGGCGCTGGCCAGCGAGCACAGCCAGAACCCTCTGGTGGCCGAGCGCGCCGGGCAGCTGCGCCACGCGTTCGACTGGTTGCCGGTCCGCTTGCTGGCAGCCAGTTTTGCCTTGGTGGGCAATTTTGTCGCAGTCAGCCGGGTGATGCTCCACGAGTTGCTGAGTTGGGACATCAGCGCTGCCCAGTTGGTGGAAAAAGTCGGCCTGGTGGCAGCAGAAATTCCACCACCGGTAGTCGGCGTCGATGGCATCAACAGCCTGGATCGCCTGTGGGAACTGCTGCTGCGCGCGGCGGTGCTGTGGTATGCCGGGTTCGCCATCTGGACCGTATTGCCCTGACGTCCTCCGGCAGGGAAGCTTCAGTCTTCCCTGCCGTTAACCTTACGTTACAAAACTCCCTTTCGAATTGAGCTATACAGACAGAGCGCCAAATAGTGGCTATCTGCCGCCGCCCTGCGCCTCAATAAAAATAAAAGAAAGGGAGTTCACCTGTGAAGAGCTTGCTCTATCCCGCCGTCGCGCTGATGAACCGCTTGAGCTTCGGCATGAAGTTCAGCCTGATCAGCGTGCTGTTTTTGCTGCCGATGCTGGCGACCAACTATTTCCTGGTGCGTGATTCCTGGCGTGAATTCCAGGGCACGCGTATCGAGTTGCAAAGCCTCGATTTGCTTGGCAGCAGCCTGACCTTGCGGCGTGATCTGGAAACCCTCAACAACCAGGTACAAATCAACGCAACCCTCGGCCAGTCTGGCAAGGCGGGCGACCTTGAAGGCCAGATCAGCGCTTTGGAGCACAACGTGCTCTCGCGCCTGCAAGGCCTCACCGCCATGGCGACCGACCCCGAGCAAATTGCTGCGTTTGATAGCAAGCGCGACGAATTGATCACAGCGTTCAAGGCCCAACAGCAGGAAACGTCACTGCTGAACAAAAGTGCGTTGATCGGCAAGCTGCTCAATAAAGCCCAGATGCTCAGCCAGATTATTGCCAGCCAATCCGGCTTGAGTCGCGACTCGCAGAGTGATCTGCGCCTGCTCAGCGACCTAGTGACCGGGATCACTCCGCAAGTGACCCAGGCCCTCGGCGAAGGGCGTGCAATGGGTGCTTACTCTCTGGGCCAGGGGTTTATCAATTCCTCTTCCAGCACTCGGTTTGATGAGTTGTTGCAGCAGTTGGAGAAGCTGCAAGGCGAATACGCCCTGAAACTGCAAGACGCACTGGGTGCCAGCAACGCTGCGCATGGCGCCCTCGATTCAATGGCGCAAGCCAGCCAGGCCAGCCTCAAGCAAGGCAGCGAATTGTTCGAGGAACAGGTGGTGATGGCCGAAACCCTCGACGCCCCGTGGCAAGGGTTCTATGCCAGCGTCAGCCAATTGATGGCCAAGACCTACCAGTTGGATGACGCCACTTTGGCCTTCATTCAACAGCAACTGGAGCAGCGCCTGGCACAAAACCGTACGCACATGGTGGTGCTGGTGTGTGCACTGGCAGCGGTGTTTTCACTGATTTTCTACCTGTATGCAGGGTTCTATGCGTCCACCCGCACCACCTTGCGGCGCCTGGGCTTGATGATGGACAACGTGGCAGCGGGCGATATGACGGTCAGCTTTGTGGCGCACAGCCGCGACGAGTTGGGGGAGTTGGGCAAGGTGTTCAACGGCACGGTCGCCAAGATCCACGATCTGATCGAGCGCGTCGGCCAGACCGTCAGCCAGGTCGAGGTGCAAGCCGGCCAAGTGGAGAGCGTGTCGGCCCAGAGCAACCAGGCGGTTTCCGGCCAACGCAGCCAGATCGAACAAGTGGCCACGGCCATGAACCAGATGTCGTCCACCGCCCAGGAGGTTGCGCGTAGCGCGGCGGCAGCCGTCAGCAGTGCCCATAGCGTGAACGATGAGACGGTCAGCGGCCGTGGGTTGGTGCAATCCCAACAGGGCAGCATCGCGCGCTTGGCGTCCGAAATTGATGCGTCGGTGCAGGTGATCAACCAACTGGCCACGGACAGCCAGGCCATCAGCAGTGTGCTGGAAGTGATCAAAAGCATTGCCGAGCAAACCAACCTGCTGGCGCTCAATGCCGCGATCGAGGCCGCACGTGCCGGCGAGCAGGGGCGTGGTTTCGCGGTGGTGGCGGACGAAGTGCGCACCCTGGCGCGTCGCACCCAGCGTTCGACTGAAGAGATCGAACAGATGATCAGCCGGCTGCACACGGGCGTCGGCGCGGCGGTCAAGGCCATGGGCACCAGCCATGCCATGGCCAGCGGAACGGTTGGGCAGTCGGAAAAGGTTCAGCAGGCGTTGGAAAACATCCTTGGTGCTGTGGGCATGATCGTCGATCAGAACCAACAGATTGCTGCCGCCGTCGAGCAACAAACCGCGGTGGCCCACGATATCGACAGGAACATCGTCGAAATCAACCGTGCGGGTGAGCATGCAGCGCAGGGTGCGCATCAGACTGAAGCAGCCAGCCGTCAGCTATCGATGCAGGTCATCGAGTTGAAGCAATTGATCGGCGCGTTTCGCGTGTAGGGCTTTTGGGTAGGAATACTCGGTATGGGGCGTGGTGCATGTCTTGATTTCCCCGTGTCCCTTTTTTGATCGAGTGAATGGGTGAGAATTTGTTTCAGCTAGTCACGGATCAGGGGAGGGCACCACCATGACCATTGCCATCGGCATCAAAGGGCACTGCGCCCATTGCGATATCACGTTTGAACTCAAGTCTTGGCAATTGAATGCCATTGCTATCCATGAACCTTTTGATTGCCCGTACTGCCAGCGAACGTTGCAATTGAACTGTCCCAAACAACTGCGTCAGTTCAAGGCGCTGGATCACTGGGCCCTGGTGCATCCGAGCATGTTCATACTGACCTGCATGGTGTTGGTCGTGGCCTTGGTCGCCGAGTGGGTGGGTTTGGTCAGCGTGATTGAGCAACTCAATATTTCGCTGGTGGTGGTATTGGTCCATTTCCTGGTGTTGCGTTATGCCCATCATCGGCAGCGGATAACGCTCAGCCTGCAAGTTGCCAAACCTGTCGGCGGGTTACCAATTGAACAGCTCGCACGCATTGCGTGTGCTCGTCTCAGCCAGCCGTGACGGGCTGATGCCCATGCGTTCGGCCAGGGCGGTACAGATGTCCGGCAGGTGTTGCGGGCTGTTGCGTTGGCCGGGGTACATGGCGGGCGCCATGTCCGGTGAATCGGTCTCCAGTACTACGGCGTCCAGGGGCAGTTGGCCGAGAACCTTGTGCATGCGCAAGGCCTGGGGCCAGGTCGCGGCACCGCCCAGGCCCAGCTTGAAACCGAGCTTGATGTACTCGCGGGCTTCTTCGTAGCTGCCGGCAAACGCGTGGATGATGCCGCCTCGTGGCACGCGCATACGTTTGAGTGTGGCGATCACGGCGGCGTGGCTGCGGCGTACGTGCAACAGCGCTGGCAGTTGGAAGTCCACGGCCAGTTTCAGTTGTGTCTCGAACAGGCGTTGCTGGCGCTCGCGGTCCAGGTGTTCAAGAAAAAAATCCAGGCCGATCTCGCCCACCGCGCACACTTGCCGATGGCCCTGGAGGCGGCTCAGCCAGTCGCCCAATTCCGTCAGGTCGGCCGGGCGATGTTCATCGAGGTAGACCGGATGCAGACCGAAGGCGGCGAAGAGGCTGTCGTCACCCTGCACCAGATCCCACACGCGCTGCCAATTCTGCTGATAGACCCCCAATACCACCATGCGCCGCACCCCGAGTTGACGGCTGTGGGCGAGGACTTCCCGGCGATCGCTGTCGAAGTCCGGGAAGTCCAGGTGCGTGTGGGTGTCGATCAGCTCCACACTCAGGCCTCGTGAATACGCTGCTTGAAGGTACGGCTGATGGCGTGCACGCCGGGTTGGTACTGTTCTTCTTCAATCGCGGCGAGGGCCAGGCGCAGGGCGGTGTCGGCGATCAGTTGATGCTGTTGGGCCATGGCGTTGACGGGCAGTGGCAGGAAGTCCAGCAACTGCGTATCACCGAAGGTGCCTAGGCGCAGCGGTCGTGATTTGAGCGGGAAGTCATGCAGCGCGTCGAACACGCCTTGCAGCAGCACGTAGGACGTCGTCACCAGTGCATCCGGCAAATGCCCCAGACGCTGCAGGAGTTGTTCCATCAACTGCCGACCGCAGTCGCGGCTGAAGGCTTCGCCCTGTTCGATCAGCACGTCGCCCTTGAAGTCGCGCAGTGCCTCGCGAAAACCGGCGGCGCGTTCCTGGCTGATGCTCAGCTCGGGGTGTGCGCCGATCAGCACGATCTGTTTGGGCAGTGGTTGCAGCAGGCTGCTGGTCAGTTGTTGGCAGGCCTGGCGGTCGTCGCTGACCACCGAGCAGAACTGGCCCGTGTCCATCACCCGGTCGATGGCGATCACCGGCAGGCCTTTGGCTTGCAGCTCGCGGTAGCTGTCATCGCTGGCTGGCAGGCAGCTGGCCACAAACAGTGCGTCGCAGCGACGGGCGCGAAACAGTTGCAGCAGTTGGCGTTCGCTGTCGGCCTCATCGTCAGAGCTGGCGATCAGCAGCTGATAGCCCCGGGCGCGAGCACCTTGCTCCAGCAACTTGGCGATCCGTGCGTAACTGGGGTTTTCCAGGTCCGGCAGGATAAAGCCCAAGGTGCGCGTATGCCGACTGCGCAGTCCGGCCGCCTGGGGGTTGGGCGTAAAGCCATGGGCTTCGACCACCGCTCGCACGCGCTCGACGGTCGCGTTGCTGATGCGTTGCTGTTCGGCCTTGCCATTGATGACATAGCTGGCGGTGGTCACGGACACACCGGCCAGACGTGCAATATCGCTGAGTTTCAAACCGGGATTTCCTTGTTTTTTAGAGCTTGCCCCGACATTTTGTCCAATCGTAACCGATTCCTGCACGCGACTAACGTCTGGGCTCAAGCGCCGAGTGGTTCTTCAAGGATGCTCAATTAGCGGTTAACCTGCCATAAATTCTAGATTAAACGTTTCAGCTGGCGTATTTTTACGACGTTCGTGACTCAGTGGCTACTGCCAATTGACCACTCAGTCAGTTATTTTTGAACACCCGTGCGCTGATTTATTCAAAACAATACCTAGTGCGCCCCTCGCACTAACTAGGAGAACGGCATGCTTGAGCTCACTGTAGAGCAGATTTCCATGGGCCAGGTGGCTGTGGATAAATCTGCTGCCTTGCACCTGCTCGCGGACAAACTGGTGGCCGACGGTCTGGTCGCCGAGGGTTACCTCAGTGGGTTGCAAGCCCGTGAAGCCCAAGGCTCGACCTTTCTCGGCCAAGGCATCGCCATTCCCCACGGTACTCCCGAAACCCGCGACCAAGTGTTCTCCACCGGTGTGCGCCTGCTGCAGTTCCCCGAAGGGGTGGATTGGGGCGACGGCCAGATCGTCTACCTGGCCATCGGCATTGCCGCCAAATCCGATGAACACCTGCGTCTGCTGCAACTGCTTACCCGCGCCCTCGGTGAAACCGACCTGGGCCAGGCGCTGCGTCGTGCCGGTTCCGCCGAAGCCTTGCTGAAACTGCTGCAAGGTGCGCCGCAGGAACTGGCGCTGGATGCACAGATGATCAGCCTGGGCGTGTCCGCCGATGATTTCGAAGAGCTGGTATGGCGAGGCGCACGCCTGCTGCGCCAGGCCGATTGCGTGAGCAATGGTTTCGCCGCCGTCTTGCAGCAAGTCGACGCCCTGCCCCTGGGTGATGGCCTCTGGTGGCTGCACAGTGAGCAGACGGTGAAGCGCCCCGGCCTTGCCTTCGTCACCCCCGACAAACCCATGCGTTACCTCGGCCAGCCCCTCAATGGCGTGTTCTGCCTGGCCAGCCTCGGCGAGGCGCACCAAGCGTTGCTTGAACGCCTGTGCGCGTTGCTGATTGAAGGGCGCGGGCAGGAACTGGGCCGCGCCACCAGCAGCCGTGCCGTGCTCGAAGTGCTCGGCGGCGAGCTGCCTGCCGACTGGCCCAGCGCCCGGATTACCTTGGCCAACGCCCACGGCCTGCACGCCCGGCCGGCCAAGGTGCTGGCGCAGTTGGCGAAGCAGTTTGACGGCGATTTGCGGGTGCGCGTCATCGATGGCCCGGTGGGCGCCGTGTCGGTGAAAAGCCTGAGCAAGTTGCTCAGCCTCGGCGCGCGTCGCGGCCAGGTGCTGGAATTTGTTGCCGAGCCGTCGATTGCCGGTGATGCGCTGCCCGCTCTGTTGGCAGCGGTCGAAGCGGGGTTGGGTGAAGAGGTCGAGCCGTTGCCGACGGCCAGCGCGCAGCCTGCCACTGTTGATATCGAGCCCGTAATCAGCGCCCCCGTGTCCGGCAGCCAGATCCAGGCCATCGCCGCCGCGCCGGGCATTGCCATCGGCCCGGCGCACGTCCAGGTCCAGCAGGTATTTGATTACCCGTTGCGCGGCGAGTCTTCCTCCATTGAGCGTCAGCGCCTGCAAGACGCCTTGGCCGAGGTGCGCCGTGATATCCAGGGGCTGATCGAACGCAGCCCAGCCAAAGCCATCCGCGAGATTTTCATCACGCACCAGGAGATGCTCGACGACCCGGAACTCACCGACGAAGTCGATACCCGTCTCAAGCAGGGTGAAAGCGCCGAAGCCGCCTGGATGAGCGTGATCGAGGCCGCCGCCAAGCAGCAGGAATCGCTGCAGGATGCCTTGCTTGCCGAGCGTGCCGCCGACTTGCGCGACATTGGCCGGCGTGTGCTGGCGCAACTCTGCGGGGTCGAAACCGCCCAGGAGCCGAGCCAGCCCTACATTCTGGTAATGGATGAAGTTGGCCCGTCCGACGTCGCACGCCTGGACCCGGCCCGCGTGGCCGGTATCCTCACCGCCCGTGGCGGCGCCACCGCTCACAGCGCTATCGTCGCCCGTGCCCTGGGCATCCCAGCCTTGGTGGGCGCAGGTGCTGCCGTTTTGCTGTTGGCGCCGGGCACACCGCTGTTGCTCGATGGCCAGCGCGGTCGCCTGCACGTGGACGCCGACGCCGCCACCCTGCAACGCGCCACCGTCGAACGTGACACCCGCGAACAACGCCTGCAAGCGGCCTCGGCCCAACGCCATGAATCGGCCTTGACCCGCGACGGCCACGCCGTGGAAGTGTTCGCCAATATCGGCGAAAGCGCCGGCGTTGCCAGTGCCGTTGAACAAGGCGCCGAAGGGATCGGCCTGCTGCGTACCGAACTGATTTTCATGGCCCACCCGCAAGCGCCGGATGAAGCCACCCAGGAAGCCGAATACCGTCGTGTGCTCGACGGCCTCGACGGTCGCCCGCTGGTGGTGCGCACCCTCGACGTCGGCGGTGACAAACCGCTGCCTTACTGGCCCATTGCCCAGGAAGAAAACCCGTTCCTTGGCGTGCGTGGCATTCGCCTGACCTTGCAGCGCCCGCAGATCATGGAAGCACAATTGCGTGCGCTGCTGCGCTCGGCAGACAACCGCCCACTGCGCATCATGTTCCCCATGGTCGGCAGTGTGGACGAGTGGCGCGCCGCCCGTGACATGACCGAGCGCTTGCGCCTGGAAATCCCGGTGGCCGACCTGCAACTGGGCATCATGATTGAGGTGCCGTCCGCCGCGTTGCTCGCGCCGGTGCTGGCCAAGGAAGTCGACTTCTTCAGTGTCGGCACCAATGACCTGACCCAATACACCCTGGCCATCGACCGTGGTCACCCGACCTTGTCCGCCCAGGCCGATGGCCTGCACCCGGCAGTGTTGCAACTGATCGACATCACCGTGCGAGCCGCCCACGCCCATGGCAAATGGGTGGGTGTGTGCGGCGAGTTGGCGGCCGACCCGTTGGCGGTGCCGGTGCTGGTGGGCCTGGGGGTGGATGAGTTGAGTGTGTCCGCCCGCAGCATTCCCGAAGTGAAGGCGCGGGTGCGTGAATTCAGCCTGAGCGAGGCCCAGGGCCTGGCGCAAAAAGCACTGGCAGCGGGTTCGCCCGCCGACGTGCGTGCCCTTGTGGAGGCCGTGTAAATGGCAAGGATTCTGACCCTGACGCTGAACCCGGCGTTGGACCTGACCGTGCGCTTGGCGCACCTGGAACCGGGTGAAGTCAATCGCAGCGAAACCTTGCTGACCCACGCGGCCGGCAAGGGCGTGAACGTGGCGCAGGTACTGGCCGATCTGGGCCATCAGGTGAGTGTGGGCGGGTTTCTCGGTGCGGAAAATCCCCAGGCTTTCGACGCGTTGATTGCCCGTCGTAAGTTTGGCAATGCGTTTATTCGGGTGCCCGGTGAGACACGCAGCAATATCAAGATTGCCGAGCGGGATGGCCGGGTTACCGACATCAATGCGCCGGGGCCGCTGGTGAGTGAAGAGGCGCAAGAAGAACTGCTCAGACTCATCACCATCGTCGGCCCTGAATTCGACGCGGTGGTGGTGGCAGGCAGCCTGCCGCGTGGTATCACCCCTCAATGGTTCCAGGGTTTGCTCGAGAAAATCAAAGGCCTGGGTTTGAAAGTCGCCCTGGACACCAGTGGCGAAGCCTTGCGCGCCGGCCTACAAGCTGGACCGTGGCTGGTCAAACCCAACACCGAAGAACTGGCCGAGGCGCTGGGCAATGCCACCGACGCTATCCATCGCCTGCATGAACTGGGCGTGGAGCATGTCGTGGTCTCCGACGGCGCTGCGGGCGTGAGTTGGTACAGCCCCCAGGTGGCGCTGCATGCCACGCCGCCCAAGGTCACGGTCGCGAGCACCGTGGGTGCGGGCGATTCGTTGCTGGCCGGGATGCTTCACGGCTTGCTCGCTGGCGATGCACCCGAGCAGACCTTGCGCCGCGCCACGGCGATTGCCGCGATGGCGGTGACGCAGATCGGTTTCGGCATCAGCGATGACGCGCAGTTGGCGCGCCTCGAAAGCGGCGTCCACGTGCGTACGCTGACAGAACAATAAGAGGGTTTGTGATGAAGTTAGCCATTGTTACCGCCTGCCCGAACGGCATGGTCACCAGTGTGCTGTGCGCCCGCTTGTTGGACGCCGCCGCGCAACGTCAGGGCTGGAGCACCAGTGTCGAAGTGGTCGATGGGCAGCGCCCTGAACGCCAATTGTCCCAGGCCACCCTCGACGCCGCCGAATGGGTGTTGTTGGTCAGCAGCACGCCGGTGGACATGCAGCGGTTTGTCGGCAAGCGTGTGTTCCAGAGCACGCCGGCTCAGGCGCTGGCGGACGTCGAGGCGGTATTGCGGCGTGGGGCCGAAGAGGCCGAGGTTTACGTCGCCACTGAAACGGCAGCCAAGACCGCGCCGCGCATCGTCGCAATCACCGCGTGCCCTACCGGGGTGGCGCACACGTTCATGGCCGCCGAAGCCCTGCAGCAAGCCGCCAAGCGGCTGGGCTACGACTTGCAAGTCGAGACCCAGGGTTCGGTGGGCGCGCGTACGCCATTAAGTGCGCAAGCGATTGCCGAGGCCGATGTGGTGCTGTTGGCGGCGGACATCGAGGTGGCCACCGAGCGGTTTGCCGGCAAGAAAATTTACCGCTGCGGCACGGGCATCGCCCTCAAGCAATCCGAAGCGACGCTGAAAAAAGCGTTGGCCGAAGGCGCGGTGGAAAGCACCGGCAGTGCAGCGGTGGCCCAGTCGGAAAAAACCGGCGTGTACAAACACCTGCTCACCGGCGTGTCGTTCATGTTGCCGATGGTGGTGGCGGGTGGGTTGTTAATCGCCTTGTCGTACATGTTTGGCATCACCGCTTTTGAAGAACAAGGTTCACTCGCTGCGGCCTTGAAAAACGTCGGTGGTCAGGCCTTTATGCTGATGGTGCCGCTGCTGGCAGGCTACATCGCCTACTCCATCGCAGACCGACCAGCCTTGGCCCCCGGAATGATCGGCGGCTTGCTGGCAACGACCTTGGGGGCGGGATTTATCGGTGGGATTTTCGCCGGTTTCGTGGCCGGCTACTGCGTCAAGCTCGTCAACCGCGCGATCCGATTGCCGCAGAGCCTGGATGCGCTTAAACCGATCCTGATCATCCCGTTGCTGGCGAGCCTGGTCACCGGCCTGGCGATGATCTATCTGATCGGGCCGCCGGTGGCGCGCATGCTCGTTGGCTTGACCGCCTACCTCAATGATATGGGCACGACCAACGCGGTGCTGCTGGGCATTCTGTTGGGCGGCATGATGTGCGTCGACCTTGGTGGGCCGATCAACAAGGCGGCCTATGCGTTTTCCGTGGGCATGTTGGCGGAGCACAGTGGTGGGCCGATTGCCGCCGTGATGGCGGCGGGTATGGTGCCGCCGATTGGCATGGGCATCGCCACCTTCCTTGCGCGCCGCAAGTTCGCCCAGACAGAGCGAGAGGCCGGCAAGGCGGCGATCATTCTCGGGATGGTGTTTATCTCCGAAGGTGCGATTCCGTTTGCGGCCAAAGACCCACTGCGCGTGATTCCGGCGAGCATCGCGGGCGGCGCGTTGGCAGGGGCAATTTCGATGTATTTCGGCTGCAAACTGGCAGCGCCCCACGGTGGCCTGGCGGTGCTGGTTATCCCGAATGCGATGAACCATGCGCTGTTGTATCTGCTGGCGATTGTGGCTGGTAGCGTGCTGACTGGCTTGGTCTACGCCCTGATCAAGCGCCCGGACACTGAAGAGCTGGTCGTCACTTCCGCATGACTCCCACCTGTAGGAGCCGGCTTGCCAGCGATGGCGTCCTCAAGGGCCCCATCGCAGGCAAGCCAGCTCCCACAGGTGTCATCTGGTTTTCATCCCCGCGTGGTTTAGTTTCCTTTTGACGCTCAAGAGGGAACCTGCATGAGCCACTTCGACCTCGGCCGCCGCCGCGTGATGCAAGCCGTCGGTGCTGGCCTGTTGCTGCCGGGCCTGGCGCCGGCGGTGATCGCTTCGGTGAAAGACCGTCCGCAACTCACCGACGGCGTTCAGTCCGGTGACCTGCTGGGCGACCGAGCCATGATCTGGAGCCGCAGCGACCGCCCGGCGCGGATGGTGGTGGAGTGGGACACCCGCAGTGTGTTCAGCAACCCGCGCAGGTTCATCTCGCCCCTGGCCGATAACCGCACCGACTTTACCGCCCGAGTCGAACTCACCGGCTTGCCCGCCGACCAGGCGATTTTCTATCGCGTGCACTTCGAAGATGCCCAGACCGGCGTCGCCAGCGAGCCCTGGTTCGGCCACTTGCGCAGCGTGCCGCAACAGCGTCGCGACATCCGCTTTGTGTGGAGCGGCGACACCGTTGGCCAAGGCTTCGGCATCAACCCGGATATCGGTGGCATGCGTATTTACGAAGCCATGCGCCTGCGTTTGCCGGACTTCTTTATCCACAGCGGCGACACCATTTACGCCGACGGCCCGGTACCCGCGCAGCTCACCACGGAAGGTGGGCGCATCTGGCGCAATATCACCACCGAAGCCAAGAGCAAAGTCGCTGAAACCCTGGATGAATATCGCGGTAATTACCGCTACAACCTGATGGATGAGAACGTGCGTCGCTTCAATGCCGAAGTGCCGCAGATCTGGCAGTGGGACGACCATGAGGTGGTCAATAACTGGTCGCCGAGCAAGCAGCTGGACGAGCGTTACCAGACCAAGGACATCAACACCCTGGTCGGCCGCGCACGCCAGGCCTGGCTGGAATATTCCCCCATGCGCCGGCAGGCGGCTGACGGTGGCGGGCGCATTTACCGCAAGCTCAGCTATGGCCCGTTGCTGGATGTGTTCGTGCTGGACATGCGCAGCTATCGCGGGCCCAACGATGACAACCTGGGCGGCGAAAAACCCTTCATGGGGCGTGAACAGCTGGAGTGGCTCAAGCGCGAACTCAAGGGCTCCCAGGCCCAGTGGAAAGTCGTCGCCGCCGACATGCCCATCGGCCTCGGCGTGCCCGACGGCGAGGTCAGCCCGGGCGTGCCGCGCTGGGAAGCCATCGCCAATAACGATCCGGGCGCACCCCAAGGGCGCGAGCTGGAAATGGCCGAACTGCTGGGCTTTTTAAGGGCACAAAACGTGCGTAATCACGTGTGGCTGACGGCGGATGTGCATTACTGCGCTGCCCACCATTACCACCCGGATCGCGCGGCGTTCCAGGATTTCGAACCGTTCTGGGAGTTCGTCGCCGGGCCGTTGAACGCCGGGAGTTTCGGGCCGAATGCGCTGGATAAAACCTTCGGGCCCGAGGTGGTGTTCCAGAAGGCGCCGGCGGTGCAGAACAGTTCACCGTTTGCCGGGTTTCAGTTTTTCGGCGAGGTGCAGATTGATGGGCAGACGGCGGAATTGACCGTGATATTGCGGGATTTGGATGGCGTCTCGGTGTTCGAACAAAAACTGCAACCCGCCTGACCTGGAATACGATCAAACTGTGGGAGCTGGCTTGCCTGCGATGACGATAGTGAATTCACCATCGCTATCGCAGGCAAGCCAGCTCCCACATTTGAACGTCTTCGTCCGGGAGTCATTAGTACACGTCGCGACGATAGCGGCCTTGCTCGATCAACCGTTCCACCGCCTCGCTCCCCAGGATGTCCACCAGCGCCCGGTCAACGCCGGTCGCCATTCCCTCCAGACTGCCGCAGACATAAATCGCGGCGCCATCGGCTACCCATTTGCGCAACACATCGGCCGACTCACGCAGGCGGTCCTGCACGTAGATTTTTTCTTCCTGATCGCGAGAAAACGCCAGGTCGAGCAGCGCCAGGTCACCGCTGGCCAGCCAGCCTTGCAGTTCGTCCTGGCACAGGAAGTCGTGCTTGATATTGCGCTCGCCAAACAGCAGCCAATTGCGTGTATGGCCCTCGACGATGCGTGCCTTGAGCAAGCTGCGCAGGCCTGCCAGGCCGGTGCCGTTGCCCAGTAGAATCAGCGGCACTGGCGCTTCTGGCAGGTGGAAACCGCTGTTGCGGCGCAGGCGCAGGCTGATGCCCGAACCGATCGCGGCGTGCTCCGTCAGCCAGCCAGAGCCCACGCCCAGGCTGCCGTCGGGGTGACGTTCCTGGCGCACGATCAACTCCAGCACACCGTCGCTGGCAATCGAGGCGATGGAGTATTCGCGCATGCCCAACGGCACCAGCGCGTTCACCAGCGCCTGGGCATGCAGGCCGACCAGATGGGTGCGGTTTTCCGGCAGTTGCCGTGTCGCCAATGCCAGGCTGAGGGACTGCGCCAGCCCGTCGATCACCACACCGTCACTGCCCGCCAGGCCGAGGCCACCGAGGAAATGCTCGATGGCCCACGGGCAGTTGCGGGGCAGGACTTCCACCAGGTCACCCGCCAACCAGCTTTGCGGCGACGGCGGTGTGAGGCCCAGCAAGTAGATATCCGAGCCCACGCTGTCGCGGTTGAGCAGCGTGCGTTGGCTCAGTGACCAGTTTTCGAACGGCGCCGCTTGCCAGGTCGCGGCGGGCGCCTGGCCGGTGAGTTGGCCCAGTTGCTGTTGCCAGGTGAGCAGGGCGTCGGCGTCGCCGCTGTCGACTTCCACCGGCGCAAACAACGCGTTGCCGCCTTGGTGGGTCAGCCAGAAATGCAGGCGTCGGGCGAAGCCGCAGAAGTGTTCGTATTGGCGATCACCCAGGGCCAGTACCGAGTAGTTCAGGCCTTTGAGGGACAGGTCCTGGCCGAGCACGCTGCGTTCGAAACCACGGGCGCTGTCGGGGGCTTCGCCGTCGCCGAAGGTGCTGACCACGAACAGCGCATGGTGCGACTGGCTCAGGTCGTCGCGGCTGACGCTGCCCAAGGGCTGCACCTTCACCGGCAGCCCAGCGGCCTGCAATTGCCCGGCGGTCTGCCAGGCCAGTTGCTCGGCAAAGCCGCTCTGGCTGGCGAAGCCGATCAACCAGGCTGGCGCATCGCTGCTGTTGGCGACAAGGCCTTGGCGGGCATCGCGGACGTGGCGCTTTTTACGGCGGCGGTCGAGGTAGAGCAGCCAGCCGGTAATAAAGAACAGCGGCATGCACAGCGCGCTGATGGTGAGGATGATGCGCCCAATCAAACCGAAGTAGCTGCCGGTGTGCAGCGCATAGACGCTAGTCAGCAGCCGGGAGCCCAGGGACTTGCTGGCGTAGCGGTCGTGGGATTTGACCTCGCCGCTGGCCGGGTCGAGGTTGATCTGGTTCAGCGCCCGGTCATGGGGCGAGTCTTTAAGCAGGTAGTAGACGGTGGCCGGCTGGCCGGCGACCGCTGGCATGCGGATGTTGTAGGCGCTCAAGCCAGGTCCGGCATTGCTGTAGATGCTGCTCCAGATGGCGTCGTAGTTGGCTACCGGCGCCGGGCCTGCGGGTGGAGGGCCGCGTTTGCGCATGCGTTCATTTTGTGGCGCGTCGGACAAGAGCTTCGTCACGCCTTGGTTGTACCAATCGTAGGACCAATACAGGCCGGTCAGTGCGGCCAGCAAATAGGCGAGCAGGCACCAGGTGCCGAACACCGAGTGCAGGTCCCAATTGAAACTGCGGCCTTTTTTGCGCCAGTCCAGGGTCAGCCAGGCGCGCCAGTTCGCCGCTTGGCGCGGCCAGCGCAGGTACAGGCCCGACAGGCAGAAGAACACCAGGATCAGTGTGCAGGCACCGGTGATTTGGCGGCCGGTATCCCCCATGACGAGGAAGCGGTGCAGCTGCAAGATAAAGCCGAACACGTCCTGGCCGACGGCGTCGCCCATGTAGTCGCCGGTGTAAGGGTCGAAGTAGCGCATCTGGCCGCGACGTTCACCGGCTGGCGGGGTGAAGAACACGCGCGCGGCGTGGCCGCTTTCGCTTTCGACCCACAGCATCGACACGGTCTTGCCTTCGGTGGCTTCGAGCTTGCGCACCAGTTCTGCAGGCGGCAGTACGCCGGCCTCGCGCTTTTGCACACTCAACACGGTCGGGTTGAGCACCAGCAGTATTTCATCCTGAAACGAGACCGCAGCCCCGGTGATCCCCATCAACGCCAGCACCAGCCCGGCAGTGATGCCGAAGAACCAGTGCAACTGGAACAGGGTTTTCTTCAACACGTCGGACCGCCTCGCTCATCTGGATATTGTTGTCACGGCGCGCATTATGCCGTGGGTTATCGAGAAATATTCTGTTTAACACGCAAAAGCCCCACGCATCCGATGCGTGGGGCTTTTGCGCGTTTGTTGCCCGCGTTTAGAAGTGGAAGCTGGTGGACAACAGGGCCGTGCGGCCGGCCGCCTGGTTGGCGAAGTGGGCCGCGTAGGCTTTGTCGTAATAGGTCTTGTCGGTCAGGTTCTGCACATTCAATTGCAGGTCGACATTCTTGGTCAGCTTGTAGCTGGCCATGGCGTCGTAGCGAGTGTAGGACGGCACGTACACCGTGTTGGCCGGGTCGCCGTAGACCTGATCGACGTAGAACGCGCCACCACCGATGGTCAGCTTCGGCGTCACGTCATACGTGGTCCACAGGCTGAACGAGTTTTCAGGCGTGTTAGGCATCTGGTTGCCTTTGTTGGAACCCGCGACGACGGCACCGGTACGGCTGCCGTTCTTGCCTGGGTCAACCAGTTCGGCTTTCAGGTAGCTGTAGCCGGCGAACACTTGCCATTGATCGGTGATCTTGCCGCTGGCCGACAGTTCCAGGCCGTCCACTCGCGATTCGCCTGCGGTTTCGTAGGTGTTGGAGTCCACCAGGATGCGCGTGTTTTTCTTCTCGGTGCGGAACACCGCAGCCGACAGGGACAGACGGTTGTGGAACAGGTCCCACTTGGTGCCCAGCTCGTAGTTGACGGTTTCTTCCGGTTTCAGGTCGCTGGTGTTGATGCCGGTCGGGATCGCGTTGCTGTCCACGCCTTCGCCCACCAGGCCACCGGCCGGCGAAGCCGACGTCGCGTAGGAGGTGTAGATGCTGCCGTTATCCAGCGGCTTCCAGACCAGGCCCGCCTGCCAGTTGAAGAACTGGCTGTCGTCCTTGACCTTGCTGCGCGCCTTGACCGTGGACGTCGGCACCGCGTTGGTGTTGGCTTCGGTGTCAAAGGTGTCGTAGCGCAGGCCGACGTTCAGCAACCATTTTGGGTCCAGTTCGATAGTGTCGAACACGTAGGCCGCACGGCTGGTGGCCTTGGTGTTGGTGCCCATGTAGTTGCGTGCGATGGAGCCGGTCCAGGCGTCGTCCGGGGTCGGGTTGCTCAAGGAGGTGCACTGGCCGTTTGCAGAGCCTTTGATGACGGTGCACGTCGGATTGGCGTTGGGGCTGACGGTGTAGCCGCTGACACGGGTTTCTTCACCGGTGAATTCCAGGCCGGTGGAATAGCTGTGCTTGAAGCCCAGGGCCTGGAAGCTGCCAAACAGATCGGTCTGGTTGGTGGTGGTCGTGGTGGTGGAGACACGGGTATTGGCACGACGCCATACGGTGCCGAACTGGTTGACGTTGTGCTGGCTGTCATCCGGTTGGGTGAGCACGTAGTCCTGGCCTGTGCTGCCGTGGCGCAGGGTGTTTTTCAGCGTCATGTTGTCGTTCAGGTCGTGCTCGATGGAGAACGTACTGATGTCGGCGCGGGTCTTGCGGAAGTCACGGCTTTTCAAACCGTAGAAGTTGTTGCTGTCGCCGCCGTCGGTGGGTTTGTCGTGGACGTGGGCGGCGTTTGAGGCGCGGCTGCTGTAGCCATACGGAATCCCGGAGTCGGGTAGGTCATTGCTTTCCATATGGTAGTAGCTGAGGTTGACGCGGGTCGGGGTGCCCAGGCCAAAGGTCAGCGACGGGGCCACGCCCCAACGGTCGTAGTCGATGGCGTCGCGGCCGGCGACATTTTGCTCGTGGCTCATCAGGTTCAGGCGGAACGCGGCGCTGTCGTCGAGGAACTGGCGGTTCACGTCGAGCACGTAGCGGCGGGTCTGGTCGGAACCGTAGGTGAAGCCGCCGTTGGTGAAGTCCCGCGCTTGTGGCGTCTTGCTCACCAGGTTGATGCTGCCGCCGGCCGAGCCACGGCCGCCGAACGAGGAGTTGGGGCCTTTGCTGACTTCGATCGATTCGATGTCGAAGATCTCACGGCTCTGGCCACCGGTGTCACGCACGCCGTCCAGGTAAGTGTCGCCCTGGGCGTCGAAACCACGGATGAATGGGCGATCGCCTTGAGGGTTGCCGCCTTCACCGGCGCCGAAGGTAATGCCTGGCACTGTGCGCAAGGCATCCTGCAACGAGGTGGCGGCGGTGTCTTTGAGCACTTGTTGTGGCACCACGGTGACGGAGCGCGGGGTGTCCACCAGCGGGGCGGTGTACTTCTGCGATGAGGCTTTTTCCACCTGGTAGGAGGTGTTGTCCTGTTCCTGACCGGTAATGCTGGTGGCGCCGAGGGAGATGCTGTTGCGCTCGCCTTTTTGTTCGGTGTCTTCAGCCGCTTGCGCCAAGTGGGCGGCAGAGCTGGCGCTGAGGGCAACGCCGATGGCCGAAGCCAGCATGCGTGGTGAACTGGCAGGTGTTTTTAGAGTAGTGCGCGGCATGACGTGTCCTTTCCCCAAGGATGTGAGGCCGCGGAATATAGGGTGAACAAGTATTTCTATCAATTGCGATACATTGCTAATTGCACTGAATTTACATTCTTTACACTTTTTGCTTACGGTTTTTACGAACTCGTTCGTCTGCCGTGTTTTACAGGGCGGATAAGAATCAATACCATTAGCGCCTCTCTGATTTCAGGTACTGTCCCATGCTGCTGCACATACCCGGCCTGTTCTCTCGTGAGGAAGTGCAGCGCATTCGCCAGGCCCTGGAAACCACCGAATGGGCCGACGGTAAAATCACCGCCGGGCACCAATCCGCCAAAGCCAAACACAACCTGCAACTGCCCGAAGGCCATCCGCTGGCCAAGGAAATCGGTGCGGCAATGCTCGAACGGCTGTGGAAAAATCCGCTGTTTATGTCAGCGGCGTTACCGCACAAAGTCTTCCCGCCCTTGCTCAACTGCTACACCGCAGGCGGCAGTTTCGACTTCCATATCGACAACGCCGTACGCCAGGCCCGGGGCAGCCACGAGCGGGTGCGCACCGACCTGTCCTCCACGTTGTTCTTCAGCGACCCCGACGAATACGACGGCGGCGAACTGGAGATCCAGGACACCTTCGGCCTGCAGCGCGTCAAGCTGCCAGCCGGCGACATGGTGCTGTACCCGGGCTCCAGCCTGCACAAAGTCAATGCCGTGACCCGTGGTGCGCGCTATGCCTCGTTCTTCTGGACCCAAAGCCTGGTGCGCGAAGACAGCCAGCGCACCTTGCTGTTCGAAATGGACGGCGCGATCCAGCAACTGTCCCGCGACGTACCCGACCACCCGGCCTTGATCCAGCTCACCGGCACCTACCACAACCTGCTGCGTCGCTGGGTCGAGGTCTGACATGGGCTTTTTATTGCGCCGTGAAGAAGTGCTCAACGTCGAGCAACTGCAATCGATGCTCGACGACTCCCCCGTCCGTGCGGCCCAGGCGATCCTGATGGCGGCGAAGGAGGGTGTGGTGGACGCCCAGGCGCTGCTTGGGCAAATCCTGCTGGAAGGCCGTGGCATTGCGCGGGATGAAGCCTTGGCACTGCGCTGGTTCCAGATCGCGGCACAGGGCGGCCACCTGATGGCGCGCAACATGGCCGGGCGTTGCCTGGAACATGGCTGGGGCTGCGCCATCGACGAAGCCGCTGCCGCTCGGGAATACCAGCAAGCGGCCGAGGCGGGCCTGGATTGGGCGCAGTACAACCACGCCAATTTGCTCGCGACCGGGCGCGGTGTCGCCGAGAATCAGCAGCAGGCGTTCGCGCTTTATCGCCAGGCGGCCGAGCAGGGGCACGCCAAGTCGATGAACCTGTTGGGGCGTTATCTGGAAGACGGGCAGTGCTGCCCAAGGGATCTGGACGCTGCCGAGGCGTGGTATCGACGTTCAGCCGAAGGCGGCGATTTTCGCGGGCAGTTCAGTTATGCGGCGGTGCTGGCGGACAGAGGCCAGATCGACGCGGCGCTGGAGTGGTTGCGAGAGGCGTTGGCGGGCGGGAATCTGAAGTTTTTGCGTACGGCGCAAAAGGCGTTGGAAGCGGCGAATGATCCGCAGATCCGCGCAATGGCCGAGGCTTACCAGAAACGCGCCACACAATTAAACCTGTAGGAGCCGGCTTGCCGGCGATGGCGTCTTTAAGATCGCTATCGCCGGCAAGCCGGGCTCCTACAGGGGGATGTGATCGTTCCCGGGAAGGGTGATCAGACGTAGAAAGATTTCAATGGCGGGAAGCCGTTGAATTCAACTGCGCTGTAGCTGGTGGTGTATGCACCGGTCGACAGCCAGTACAGGCGATCACCAATGGCCAGGTTCAGCGGCAGGCCGTACTTGTAGTTCTCGTACATGATGTCGGCGCTGTCGCAGGTTGGGCCGGCGATGACCACTTCTTCCATCTCGCCTTTCTTCTCGGTCCAGATCGGGAACTTGATGGCCTCGTCCATGGTTTCGATCAGGCCGGAGAACTTGCCCACATCCGTGTACACCCAACGCTCTACCGCTGTGCGGGATTTACGCGCCACCAGCACCACTTCGCTCACCAGGATACCGGCGTTGGCAATCAACGAACGGCCTGGCTCCAGGATGATTTCCGGCAGGTCGTCGCCGAAGTCTTCCTTGAGGAAGCGGATGATTTCTTCAGCGTAGGTTTCCAGGCTGTTGGTGCGGGTGATGTAGTTGGCCGGGAAGCCACCGCCCATGTTGATCAGCTTCAGGTGGATGCCGTCTTCTTCTTTCAGGCGCTCGAAGATCACTTTGACCTTGGCGATCGCCGCGTCCCACACGCTGATGTCGCGCTGCTGCGAACCCACGTGGAAGGAGATGCCGTAAGGCACCAGGCCCAGGTCACGCGCCAGGATCAGCAGGTCCATGGCCATGTCGGTCTGGCAGCCGAACTTGCGCGACAGAGGCCAGTCAGCGGTGGTCGAGCCTTCGGTGAGGATACGCACATACACTTTCGAGCCCGGCGCGGCCTTGGCGATGTTGCGCAGGTCGGCTTCGGAGTCGGTGGAGAACAGGCGCACGCCCTTCTCGAAGAAGTAGCGGATGTCCTTGGATTTCTTGATGGTGTTGCCGTAGCTGATACGGTCCGGGCTGACGCCACGGCCCAGTACTTTGTCCAGCTCGTAGATTGAGGCGATGTCGAAGCTCGAACCTTTGTCTTTCAACAGGTCGATGATCTCGACGGCTGGGTTGGCCTTGACCGCGTAATAGACCTTGGCGAATTCGAAACCGGCGCGCAGGTCATCGTAGGCCTGGCTGATCATCGCGGTGTCGATCACCACGAACGGGGTTTCTTGCGTGTCGGCGAACGCCTTCATTTTGTCAAAAGTGGCGCGCGCGAAATAATCTTCGACCTGGATCGACATGCTGGGAACTCCTAAGGGCAAACTAGATTGATCAATGGGTGCAAATGAACGTCCTCCGTATCCCCACTTTGGTTCGCCTACTTCCCAAGGCATGTCGCCGAAAGCAAAAAGGCCATGGGATCAACCGCTTCCCTTGGCCTTGCTGTCTCGTCGTCAGTACTTGAGCCGGATGGATCGTTTCCAGCATGGACGTTCGGCGCGAACTTTAGGACGTGAGGGGCCATAGATCAACTAAAAATGTCGCGTTTTTGCACGCGTTCGTCGCGGCATCGCGGTCAGCTCCTGTTTAACCGACCTGCATGACAGGCAGATGTTCCCCCAGGGTGCTCCACGGGAACGCGTTCACGGTCTGAAACCGTTGTGATCCGGCTACGGGAGGCTTTGCGCTTCCGTCAGGCAGGTTCGATAGATCTATTTCGGAATTAAATGAACCCTTGTAAGTAGGAAGCAGTATAGAAAATCACTGAAAGCCTGTGAGGTTTGACAGTAGTAAGACAAGGTGTTTTTGAGAATACTAAAGCGGGAGAGTTAACTTTTCATACGGCTGTTAATTGCGGCTAATGCCCGCTGTATGCGCATGGGTTTGCCCGTGGGCAGGTACTTAACTGCGCGCTTATAAGTGCGCGGCCAGGCAGTGGCTGCTTAGTTTGAAAGTTAATTTCTTGCGAGGCTATCATGAAAAAATATGGACTGATTGGACCGTGGGTGAAACTGTGGGTGATGAGTATTGTTGCGTTTTCATCCGGCGTTCACGCCAGTGCTGGCTCAGATGCCGTCACCCTGATGACGTACTTCTATAAACACACGGCAAGAGATTGTGGGCCCGGCAGGCTCGCGTCAGAATGTTCGGGCCTTTACCTTCGGGGCACTGACAGCGGGAAACCCTTTGTTGTATGGAATGCAAGCCCTGCTTCAAAGGTCAGCGGCGGGGTTTCGGTTTCGTATTTCAGAATCGATTCTGAATATCAGGATCTGGGTCTCCTTAAAAATAATGGGTTTGTATTAAAGCCCAACGATTTTATTGCGCCGGGTGAACTCAAAATTAAAACACTGTGTATGGCGCCCGTAGATGCCTGGACAGATAATCGAACTGATGCAGGTTGTGCTGACTATAAGGCATCGGCTGAAGTGGAAAAGACGTGTCAGGAGGCGGGGGTAAAAACCGCCGCCGCATGGCTAAGCAATTATAGAAGTGTCGGGAGTGATCACAGGAAACAATGTATTTTTGATACGGTGAAAGACTACGGAAGCTTTAATAAGGCGGATGCGTTTAATACGGCGATCGAAGCCCGGAAGTTAATCAAGGATGAAGAGATAAAAACCCAGACTGAGGCGCGACTGGCCGTGTGGCCTGATAATTCTCGTTTGCCTATTCTGGCGTTTATATACACCGGTATAAAGGGCCAGCCTGACGCTGATGGGAAGTCCTTCGCCGGTCGCACCTTGGCGCAGGATGACCAACGCAGGTGGTTTGAAGACACCCAGACCCGATTGGGAAAAGGAGAGTTCGTACCGGTAATCGATGTGAAAATGCCTGCCTCGACAGCGGATGACGCCACCTTCACCTACTCTCCCGCAGATCAGAAAGTGCCCCCAGGCGATGCTGACAAAGGTTCCTGCGATAGCTATATCGAAAAGGCAGAGTGGAATAACAACTACTATGAGCCTATTGCGAAGAAAACCATCCCCTCTCTCCAGGTTACGCCGACTGCTTGCGGGAGGACCATTGGTCCAGAAAAAACTGACGTCGCATTTGCAGAGCTGGCGCTTAAGGCAGCCAACCAGCCCTCGTGGAATCTCGACCGGATGGGCACCAGTATGCGCCGACAGTTCGTATGCCATGTTGCAACACCCAGCATTGCCGCAGGCAAAGAGACTTGGAATCTGGAACCGGATCGTCCTTATGTCTCTCAAGCAGAAGCGGTAGCTCAAGGCTGTAACCCGCAGCTGAAATAAAGCGGGCCAATTGCTGCCAAGCCAAGGCTTGGCAGCAACGCTTGAGCATTAGGCCAGTGCGGTTTCCGCAGGCGACACAATACTGGTCTTGCCCCCACGGGACTTACCAGAGCTCAAATACTCGGCAATCGACTCCTGGGTCACTTCCCCCAGGAACACCCGCTCAGCATCCATCACCGGCAACCACGAGCGATTGAACTCGTACATGCGCGACAGCAGGATGCGCAAATGCTCGTCATACGCCGCCGTGGCGTTGAACTCACGCAGGTACTGGCCGCAGGTGCCGGTCTGACGGTGCAGGTCGCGACGTCGTACGTACCCCAGCGCCTTGTTCTCTGCGCACGTGACCACCACATAGCGGCGGTCATGCTCATCCATCAATTCCAACGCATCCGCCACCGGCGTCTCAGGGCTCACCGACGGTGCGTTATCCGCCGCGTCTTCGGCCTTCACCAGCAGCAGGCGCTTGAGGGTACTGTCCTGGCCCACGAAGTTGCTGACGAACTCGTCGGCCGGGTGCGCCAGCAGCGTGTCCGGGTGGTCGATCTGCAGCAGCTTGCCGGCGCGGAAGATCGCAATCTTGTCGCCCAGCTTGATGGCTTCGTCGATGTCGTGGCTGACCATGATCACGGTCTTGTTCAGCGCGCGCTGCATCTCGAAGAATTCGTTCTGGATCATCTCCCGGTTGATCGGGTCGACTGCGCCGAACGGCTCATCCATCAACAGCAGCGGCGCATCGGCCGCCAGCGCGCGGATTACGCCGATACGCTGTTGCTGGCCGCCCGACAGTTCACGCGGGTAGCGGTGCAGGTACTGCTTGGGCTCCAGCTTGATCATGCTCATCAGCTCGCGGGCGCGGTCGTGGCATTTCTGTTTGTCCCAGCCCAGCAGCTTGGGCACCACCACGATGTTTTCCTCGATGGTCATGTTCGGGAACAGGCCGATCTGCTGGATCACGTAGCCGATGTTGCGACGCAGGGTCACCTCGTCCAGGTCGGTAGTGTCTTCGCCGTTGATCAAGATCTTGCCCGAGGTCGGCTTGATCAGGCGGTTGATCATTTTCAGCGTGGTGCTCTTGCCGCAGCCCGAAGGCCCCAGGAACACGCAAATTTCGCCTTCGTTGACGGTCAGGCTTACATCGTTGACGGCGGTGATGGTCTTGCCGTTGCTTTGAAAGGTCTTGGACAGGTTTTGAAGTTCGATCATTTGAGCAATCCTTTTGGAGTCAGCGAGCGTTGCAGCCATTGCAGGAGCAGGTCGGCGAAGATGGCCAGAAGACTGACCAGCACGGCGCCGACGATCAGCATCGACATGTCGCTGCGGCTGATGGAAGCCAGAATCAGTACACCCAGGCCACCGGCGCCGATGGTGGCGGCGATGGTCATCACGCCGATGTTCATCACCACGGCGGTGCGCACACCGGCGAGGATCACCGGCACGGCAATCGGCAGCTCGACCATGCGCAGGCGCTGGCCGAAGGTCATGCCGATGCCGCGTGCGGCTTCGCGAATGCCCGGTTCCACGCCGGTTAGGGCCAGGTAGGTGTTACGCATGATGGGCAGCAGGGAGTAAAGGAACACGGCGGTGATCGCCGGCATCGGTCCCAGGCCCTGGCCGAACTTGGAGTAGAACGGCAGCAGCAGGCCGAACAGGGCGATGGACGGCACGGTCAGCAACACGGTGGCGCTGGCTTGCAGCGGCCCGGCCAAGGTCGGGAAGCGCGTCATCAGGATGCCCAGCGGCACGCCGATGAGAATCGCGAGGATCACGGCAATGCCGACCAGGGTGATGTGCTGCCCGGTCAGGTGCAGGACTTGGGCCCAATCAAGATGGGAAAAGGCGTTCAGGAATTCCATGTCTTCTCCTCGTTAGTTGATCGGATGCTGGCGCAGGAAATCGGCGGCCACGGCGGAGGGGCTTTCGTGGTCGACGTCGACCCGCGCGTTCAGCTGGCGCATGGTTTCGTCGTCGAACAGCGCGGCCAGCGGCTTGAGGTCGGCGGCCAATTCCGGGTGGGCGTCGAGATACACCTGACGCACCACGGGCGCGGCGGTGTAGTCCGGGAAGTAGTGCTTATCGTCTTCCAGCAACTTCAATTTGAACGCGTTCAGGCGACCGTCGGTGGTGTAGACCAAGCCAGCAAACACTTGGCCATTACGCAGCGCGGTGTAGACCAGGCCAGCGTCCATCTGCCGGGTGTTCTTGCGGGTCAGGTTCATGTCGTACAGCTTGACCATGCCCGCCAGGCCGTCGGAACGGTTGGCGAACTCGGTGTCCAGCGCCACCAGGCGGTTTTCTTTGGTGCTCTGCGCCATGGCCTTCGTCAGGTCGCTGATGCTGCTGATTTCAGGATGTTCCTCGGCCACCTTTTCCGGCAGTGCCAACGCGTAGGTGTTGCTGAAGCGCGACGGCGAGAGCCAGACCAGGCCTTTTTTCGCGTCGAGTTCTTTCACTCGGGCGTAAGACTGTTCACTGTCGAGTTTCTCGTCGACATGGTTGTAGGCCACCAGCGACACGCCGGTGTATTCCCAGATCAAATCCAGCTGCCCGCTTTCCTGGGCACTGCGCGCCAGGTTGCTGCCCAGGCCGCCGGTCACCCGGGTGTCGTAGCCTTTGGTACGCAGGTACTGGGAGGTGATTTCGGCCAGCAGGGTCTGTTCGGTGAACACCCGGGCGCCGATGCGGATCAGCGGTTTTTCAGCGGCTTGCGCAAAGCCTGCACACAGCAGGACGCAGCTCAGTATCAAGGTCAGTTTTTTCATGTCGATTCCTTAAGACGCCCGCAGCCCGCGTTCCAGCCAGAGGCGGCTGGCCAGGGTCACCAGACCGTCGAGCAGCAAGGCCAGCAACGCGGTACACGCGGCGCCGAGCAGCAATTGCGGCTGATTGTTCAGGGCGATGCCAGGGAAGATCAGGCTGCCCAGGCTGTTGGCGCCAATCAGGAACGCCAGCGGGGCGGTACCCACGTTGATCGCCAGGGCCACGCGCACGCCGCCGATGATGATCGGCACGGCGTTGGGCAATTCCACGCGAAACAGCACCTGGCGCGGCGTCATGCCGATGCCGGTGGCGGCTTCTTTCAGGGAGCCCTGGACGTTTTTCAGGCCTTCGTAGGTGTTGCGCACGATGGGCAGGAGGGAGGCGAGGAACAGCGCGAAGATGGCCGGGCCACTGCCGATGCCGAGGACGCCGAGGGCGATGGCCAGTACGGCCAGGGGAGGGACGGTGTTGCCGATGTTGAAGATCTGCATGAAGCGTTCTGCGCGTCCGACCATGTTCGGTCGGCTGAGCAGGATACCGGCGGGGATCCCTACAACGAGGGCAGCCAGCATGGAGACAAGAACGAGGATCAGGTGAGCTTGCAGGTAAAACAACAAATCGTCGCGGTACAGTTCGATCGTGTTGATGCCGATCCAGTGGACCAGCAGGGCCAGGAGCGCGACGACAACCACGCCTCCTATCAGCCCTTTGCCATAGCGAATAGCCACAGGCGGACTCCTTTTTTCTTTTGTCGGCGAACACATTCTCCGGCGGCAATGCCATTCCTGGCTGTCGGCGAATAGGTTCGCGAAAAGCAGCTCGTCCATACCGGCAACGCGATATCAATCCGAGCCATGAGCGCAGCCTCGTCAGGCTAACTTGCTGATTTATCAGCCCCTGTTCCGAGTGCGGTAGCAGGGGAGTGGACGTCTCGACCTTTTAAAAGGTTCCATACTTGGCAGCATTTAGCCACCCTTGCCGACGTTTTTCTCCCCCGTAGGAGCCGGCTTGCCGGCGATGGCGTCCTTGATCCAATGTTGAATTCAAGGGCCTCATCGCCGGCAAGCTGGCTCCTACGGGGGGTTGTGGTTGATGGGCGAACGGTGGTCCGGGAGCGTTGATTTGCGCTATACTCGCCGCCCTTTTTTGACTCACCTGCCAGGCGATTTCCCATGACCCACCAGGCCGCCGAAGTCGCGAAACGCCGCACTTTCGCCATTATTTCCCACCCCGATGCCGGTAAAACCACCATCACCGAGAAGCTCCTGCTGATGGGCAAGGCAATCGCGGTGGCCGGCACGGTGAAATCCCGCAAGTCCGACCGCCATGCCACCTCCGACTGGATGGAAATGGAAAAACAACGGGGTATTTCCATTACCACGTCGGTCATGCAGTTCCCGTATCGCGACCACATGGTCAACCTGCTCGACACCCCGGGCCACGAAGACTTCTCCGAAGACACCTACCGCACCCTGACGGCAGTGGACTCGGCATTGATGGTCCTCGACGGCGGTAAAGGCGTCGAGCCGCGTACCATCGCGCTGATGGACGTATGCCGTCTGCGTGACACGCCGATCGTCAGCTTCATCAACAAACTCGACCGCGACATCCGCGACCCGATCGAGCTGCTCGATGAAATCGAAGCCGTCCTGAAGATCAAGGCCGCGCCGATCACCTGGCCGATTGGTTGCTACCGCGACTTCAAGGGCGTTTACCACCTGGCCGACGACTACATCATTGTCTACACCGCCGGCCACGGTCACGAGCGCACCGAAACCAAGATCATCGAGAAGCTCGACTCCGACGAAGCCCGCGCCCACCTGGGTGACGAGTACGACCGTTTTGTCGACCAGCTGGAGCTGGTGCAGGGCGCCTGCCATGAGTTCAACCAGCAGGAATTCCTCGACGGCCAATTGACCCCGGTGTTCTTCGGGACCGCCCTGGGCAACTTCGGTGTCGACCACGTGCTCGACGCCGTGGTGGATTGGGCGCCGCGCCCATTGGCCCGTGTCGCCAACGAACGCACCGTGGAACCGGTGGAAGAGAAGTTCTCGGGTTTCGTGTTCAAGATCCAGGCGAACATGGACCCCAAGCACCGCGACCGTATCGCCTTCATGCGTATCTGCTCCGGCAAATACGAAAAAGGCATGAAGATGCGCCACGTGCGCACCGGCAAGGATGTGCGCATCGGCGACGCCCTGACGTTCTTCTCTTCCGAGCGTGAACAGCTCGAAGAGGGCTACGCCGGCGACATCATCGGCCTGCACAACCACGGCACCATCCAGATCGGCGACACCTTCACCGAAGGCGAAGCGCTGGGCTTTACCGGTATCCCGCACTTCGCCCCGGAACTGTTCCGCCGCGTACGCCTGCGTGACCCGCTCAAATCCAAGCAACTGCGCCAAGGCTTGCAGCAGCTCGCGGAAGAGGGCGCCACCCAGGTGTTCTTCCCGGAGCGCAGCAACGACATCATCCTCGGCGCCGTCGGTGTGCTGCAGTTCGATGTGGTCGCCAGCCGCCTGAAAGAGGAGTACAAGGTCGAATGCTCCTACGAGCCCATCACCGTGTACTCCGCGCGCTGGATCGAGTGCAGCGATAAGAAGAAGCTGGAAGAGTTCTCCAACAAGGCCGTGGAAAACCTCGCGCTCGACGGCGGCGGTCACCTGACCTACCTGGCCCCGACCCGGGTCAACCTGGCGCTGATGGAAGAGCGCTGGCCGGATGTGAAATTCCGCGCGACCCGCGAGCACCACTAAGGTCCGGGCGGTACAGAAAAGGGCGAAGCTGTGATGGCTTCGCCCTTTTTCATTTTGGCAGGCACCG
Organism: Pseudomonas sp. GW821-FHT05H12; assembly: GCF_059419385.1. NCBI lineage: Bacteria > Pseudomonadati > Pseudomonadota > Gammaproteobacteria > Pseudomonadales > Pseudomonadaceae > Pseudomonas > Pseudomonas sp. GW821-FHT05H12. The sequence continues at coordinate 161,025 of NZ_JBWKRS010000005.1, forward strand.
ATCAATCCTGTGGGAGCTGGCTTGCCTGCGATGGCATCAACCGGGTCTGCTTGATGCACCGAGGTGCCTGCATCGCAGGCAAGCCAGCTCCCACAATTTTGATCTTCATCCAATCCGCAGCATTGGCGCTAAGCGCGCATCCGGTCTAGCGTTTCACATATTTCACCGATTCACCGACGGAATAGGAGTTCCTGATGCGTTTAACTCGACGCGCCATTCAACTGGTGCTGCTGGGCGTCTTGGGGTTGTCCGCCTCCTGGGCGCTGGCGGGGGCAGGCACCCCCCAGTGGAAGGACACCGGCCCGGTGACCAAGCGCAAGCAAAACGAGGTCAATTCCGGCAGTTGGCAGCCCCAGGCTCAACCGGCGCCGAAGGAGGATGCAGAAAACCCTTACAACGAGGGGGAAGACAGCGAGACCTACGATGATGGCGATACCTGAGGCCTGATTGGCGCAAACCCGGGATCGGAACTAGCTTAATCCACAGCGACGGCGGAATGCCGGCGTACGTGATTCACTGACTGGACGGAAATCGACCATGACTATCTTTCAACGTGTAGTGCTGTTGCTGAAAGTGTTGGTGATGTTATCGCTGGGTGTTTCGTCTGCATGGGCCAATGCGGCCGTGCAGAGCCAGGCACCGGGCTTTGTGGCGGCGAAGACGGCGCAGGCCGGGGGCTTGCAGCTGGCCAAGAGCGAGTCGGAGCCCGGTGATGAAGACCAGGGCGGCTCAAAGGATGATGACGACCAGCAAGCGCCGCCAGACGACGATGACACCGAAGGTGACAGCGATACATAAGGCGCCATGAAAAAGCCCCGCCTGCCGGACTGATGCGCAATCCGACGGGAGGGGCGGTAGAACTCAAACAATGCCCCGGGCTCAACACCCGGGGCATTTTTGTGTCGGCTCAGGCCACGAACTGCTCCGCGTAGTGGCAAGCCACCTGGCGGTTGTCCAAGGCGCGCAATTGCGGCTCTTCGCTGCTGCAACGGGCGGTCGCGTAAGGGCAACGCTTGTGGAAGGCGCAGCCCGGCGGCGGGTTCAGCGGGTTAGGCAGCTCGCCGACGATCTTGATCTTCGGCTTGTTCGGGTCCGGGTGGATGGTCGGGGTGGCCGACAGCAACGCCTGGGTGTACGGGTGCAGCGGGCGTGCGTAGATGTCTTCTTTGGGGCCCACTTCCACCGGGCGGCCGAGGTACATCACCATCACGTCGTCGGCAACGTGCTGCACCACCGCCAGGTTGTGGGAGATGAACACGTAGGCCGTGTTGAATTCCTGCTGCAGGTCCATGAACAGGTTGAGCACCTGAGCCTGGATCGACACGTCGAGTGCCGAGGTCGGCTCATCCGCCACCAGCACTTTCGGTTGCAGCATCATGGCGCGGGCCAGGGCGATGCGCTGGCGCTGGCCACCGGAGAACATGTGCGGGTAGCGCTGATAATGCTCGGGGCGCAGGCCCACTTGCTTCATCATCGCCTGCACTTTCTCGCGGCGTTCAGCGGCGGACAGGTTGGTGTTGATCAACAGCGGCTCGCCGAGCTGATCACCGACCTTCTGCCGTGGGTTCAATGAGGCGTACGGGCTCTGGAACACCATCTGCACGTCTTTGCGCAATTGCTTGCGCTGGGCCTTGTCGGCGCCAGCCACTTCCTGGCCGGCGATTTTCAAGGAGCCCGACGACGGTTCTTCAATCAGCGTGAGGGCACGAGCCAGGGTGGACTTGCCGCAACCCGACTCGCCTACCACGGCGAGGGTCTTGCCGGCTTCCAGCTCGAACGACACCCCGTTGAGGGCACGCACGGTGGCGTGGCCCTTGAACAGGCCACGGGACACTTCGTAGTGACGGGTGAGGTCGCGGGCGGTAAGAACGACGGCCATTACGCCACCTCCTGGTTCAAGGGGTAGAAGCAGCGCGCAAGGCTGTTGGTTTTTGGATCAAGGCCCGGGCGCTGGGCGCGGCAGGATTCCTGCACATACGGGCAGCGCGGCGACAACAGGCAACCCTGTGGGCGGTCATAACGACCCGGAACGATACCCGGCAGCGTGGCCAGGCGCGTGGCGCCCAGGCTGTGCTCGGGGATCGCCTTGAGCAGGGCTTCGCTGTACGGGTGTGCCGGAATGTCGAACAACTGCGGCACCTGGCCGACTTCCACGGCTTGGCCGGCGTACATCACACACACGCGTTGGGCGGTTTCTGCCACGACGGCGAGGTCGTGGGTGATCAGCACCAGGCCCATGTTCTGTTCTTTCTGCAAAGCCAGCAGCAGTTCCATGATCTGCGCCTGGATCGTTACGTCCAACGCGGTGGTTGGTTCGTCGGCGATCAGCAGTTTTGGCTCGCCGGCAATCGCCATGGCGATTGCCACACGCTGGCTCATACCGCCGGACAGTTGGTGCGGGTAGGCGTCCATACGGCTGGCAGCGCCCGGGATCTCCACTTTCTCCAGCAGTTCGATGGCACGCTTGCGCGCTTGCTTGCCGGACATTTTCAGGTGCAGGCGCAGCACTTCTTCAATCTGGAAACCCACGGTGTAGCTGGGGTTCAGCGCGGTCATCGGGTCCTGGAAGACCATGGCCAGGTCCTTGCCGACGATCTGACGACGCTGGCGGCTGCTCAGTTTGAGCATGTCCTTGCCGTCGAAGGTCAGCGAGTCGGCGGTGACGATGCCAGGGTGTTCGATCAGGCCCATCAGCGCCATCATGGTCACGGATTTACCCGAACCCGACTCGCCAACGATCGCCAATACTTCGCCTTTGTCGACCGACAGGTCCAGGCCATCGACCACCGGCACGGCGGTCTTGTCGCCGAAGCGCACGTTGAGATTCTTGATTTCTAACAGTGACATGGGAATCTCCTCAGGCGGCGTTCTTGAGTTTCGGGTCGAGCGCATCGCGCAGGCCGTCACCCATCAAGTTGATTGCCAGCACGCTGAGCAAAATGGTCAAACCAGGCAGGCTCACCACCCACCAGGCGCGTTCGATGTAGTCACGGGCCGAAGCCAGCATGGTGCCCCACTCAGGGGTTGGCGGTTGTACGCCAAGGCCCAGGAAGCCCAGTGCGGCGGCATCGAGAATCGCCGAAGAGAAGCTCAAGGTGGCCTGCACGATCAGCGGTGCCATGCAGTTGGGCAGCACGGTGATGAACATCAGGCGTGGCAGGCCAGCGCCGGCGAGGCGGGCGGCCGTCACGTAGTCGCGGTTCAGTTCGCCCATCACCGCCGCGCGGGTCAGACGGACGTAGGACGGCAGGGATACGATGGCAATCGCAATCACAGTGTTGATCAGGCCAGGGCCGAGGATCGCGACAATGGCTACGGCCAGCAGCAGCGAAGGCAGGGCCAGCATGATGTCCATCAAACGCATGATGGTCGGGCCGAGCAAGCGCGGGAAGAACCCGGCGAACAGGCCCAGCAGGATGCCTGGGATCAGCGACATCACCACCGACGACAAGCCGATCAGCAACGACAGGCGCGAGCCCTGGATCAGGCGCGAGAGCAAGTCACGGCCCAGCTCGTCGGTGCCCAGCAAAAATTGCATCTGCCCGCCTTCCAGCCAGGCCGGTGGGGTCAGCAGGAAGTCGCGGTATTGCTCGCTCGGGTTATGCGGGGTCACCCAGGGGGCAAAAATCGCGCAGAACACGATCAGCAGCATGAACAGCAGGCCGGCAACCGCGCCTTTGTTCTTGGAGAAGGCTTGCCAGAATTCTTTGTACGGGGACGGGTACAGCAGGCTTTGATCGACTGCCGACGCTTGGGTAGGTGTGGTCATGGTCATGATCTCAGCGCTGGTGACGGATGCGTGGGTTGGCGAAGCCGTAGAGGATATCCACCACGAAGTTCACCAGGATCACCAGGCAGGCGATCAGCAAAATGCCGTTTTGCACCACCGGGTAGTCCCGCGCGCCAATGGCTTCGATCAGCCATTTGCCGATGCCGGGCCACGAGAAGATGGTTTCGGTCAGGACCGCGCCGGCCAGCAGGGTGCCGACTTGCAGGCCGACCACGGTCAGCACCGGGATCAGCGCGTTACGCAGGCCGTGCACGAATACCACGCGCGCCGGCGACAGGCCCTTGGCCTTGGCGGTACGGATGTAGTCTTCGCGCAGCACTTCGAGCATCGACGAACGGGTCATCCGCGCGATCACGGCCAGCGGGATGGTGCCGAGCACGATGGCCGGCAGGATCAGGTGGTGCAGGGCGTCGAAGAACGCGTCCGGCTCGTCAGCCAGCAGCGTGTCGATCAGCATGAAGCCGGTGCGCGGCTCGATGTCGTAGAGCAGGTCGATCCGCCCGGACACCGGGGTCCAGCCCAGGCTCACCGAGAAGAACATGATCAGGATCAGGCCCCACCAGAAGATCGGCATCGAATATCCCGCCAGGGAGATGCCCATCACCCCATGGTCGAACAGGGATCCTCGCTTGAGTGCCGCGATCACCCCGGCCAACAGGCCCAGGACGCCGGCGAACAACAGGGCGGCCATGGACAGTTCCAGGGTCGCGGGAAACAGTGCGGTGAACTCGGTCCACACGCTGGTGCGGGTGCGCAGGGACTCGCCAAGGTCGCCTTGGGCGAGCTTGCCGACATAGTCCAGGTATTGCGCATACAGCGGCTTGTTAAGGCCAAGGCGTTCCATTGCCTGTGCGTGCATCTCGGGGTCGACGCGCCGCTCGCCCATCATGACTTCAACGGGGTCGCCAGGGATCATGCGTATCAACGCAAACGTGAGCAACGTGATGCCGAAGAACGTGGGGATCAATAACCCCAATCGGCGGGCAATAAAACTAAACATCTTGTTGTGTACCTCAATCAGCCGGTTAGGCAGGTCCGGCACCGCCAGTGTCGACGGTGCCGAGCGTCTCTTATTTACTTCACCTGGGTGGTGGCGAAGTTATTTGTGGTCAGAGGGCTTTGGGTATAACCCTCGACGTTTTTGCGCATGGCGGTGAACATCTTCGGATACGCCATTGGAATCCAGGGTTGGTCTTTCTCGAAAACGTCCTGGGCTTGTTGATAGAGTTCAGCGCGCTGGCCAGGTTCAGCGATGGCGCGCGCCTTGTCGATCAAGTCTTGAAACTCTTTGTTACACCAGCGGGCGTAGTTTTCGCCGTTTTTGGCAGCATCGCAACTCAGGTTCGGGGTGAGGAAGTTATCCGGGTCCCCGTTATCCCCGGCCCAGCCGGCCGAAACCATGTCGTGCTCACCGTTTTTAGCACGCTTGAGCATTTCGCCCCATTCCATGACTTTGATATTCACTTTCAGGCCGATCTGCGCCAGGTCCGCCTGCATGCGCTGGGCGCCGAGCATCGGGTTGGGGTTGGTCGGGCCGCCACCGTTGCGGGTGAACAGGGTGAACTCAGTGCCTTCCGGTACACCGGCTTCCTTGAGCAGGGCGCGGGCCTTGTCCAGGTCACGTGGCGGGTTCTTCAGCTTGTCGTTGAAGCCCAGTAGCGTCGGCGGGTAAGGGCCGGTGCCGACCACGGCATTGCCTTTGCCGTACAGGGCTTCGGTGTAGCCGGCCTTGTCGAAGGCGATGTTGATCGCGTGGCGCACCCGTGCGTCGCTCATGTACTTATGGGTGGTGTTCAGCGCGGTGTAGCTGGTGGTCATCGCCGCCAGTTCGTCGACCTTCAGGTTCGGGTCGGCCTTGACGCTCGGCACGTCATCGGGCTTGGGGTACAGCGCGATCTGGCACTCGTTGGCCTTGAGCTTCTGCAGGCGCACGTTGTTGTCGGTGGTGATCGCCAGGATCAGCGGATCGGCAGGCGGCTTGCCACGGAAGTAATCCGGGTTGGCCTTGAAGCGTACCTGGGCGTCCTTGGCGTAGCGGGTGAAGATGAACGGGCCGGTGCCGATCGGCTTGGCATTCAGGTCGTCGGTCTTGCCGGACTTGAGCAACTGGTCGGCGTATTCGGCGGAGTGGATCGAGGAAAACGCCATGGCCAGGTCGGCCAAAAACGGTGCTTCAGGACGGGTCAGGGTGAAGACCACGGTGTGATCGTCGGTCTTCTCTACGCTCTTGAGCAGTTCCTTGAAGCCCATGCTTTCAAAGTACGGGTAGCCCACGCTGGACTTTTTGTGCCACGGGTGATTCGGGTCCAGCTGGCGCTGGAAGCTCCAGAGCACGTCGTCGGCATTCAGGTTGCGCGTGGGTTTGAAGTAGTCGGTGGTGTGGAACTTGATGTCGTCACGCAGGTGAAAGGTGTAGGTCAGGCCATCGGCGCTGATCTCCGGCAGGGCCTTGGCCAGTGCGGGGATCACTTCGGTGGTGCCGGGCTTGAAGTCCACCAGGCGGTTGAACATGGTTTCAGCGGCGGCGTCAGCGGTGACGGCCGTGGTGTACAGGACCGGGTCGAAACCTTCCGGGCTGGCTTCGGTGCAGACCACCAGTGGTTTGGCCGAAACGCCGATCGCAACGCTCAGCAGCGCGGCGGCCATGGCGGCTTGGAGTGGGAGCATTTTCATTCAGAGCCCTCTGCAATCGATTGAACCAGACAAGCGTAGACGGCAGGCTCGTCCTGAGCCGGCCGTCTACCTGGCGCTAATTAAAGAATGTTGAACGGAATGGTGGTGACCAGACGGAACTCACGGATGTTGCCGTCAGCCTGGTTTTCGCTGGCACGGTGAGTCACGTAGGTGCCACGGATGGTGGTGGCTTTCAGAGGGCCGCTCTGGATTGCGTAGGAAGAACCCACGCCGTATTCCTGGTGGTGTTCACCGTTCTGGGACTGGATGCCGTTGTAAGCGAAGCCTTTCACGCCGCCGTCGCCGGTGTAGTGAGTACCGTCGATGCCCCAACCGCGAGCCGAGTAGATGTTGAACTTCAGGCCTGGCACGCCGTATTCGGCCATGTTGATGCCGTAGGCAACCTGGAAGGACTTCTCGTTCGGACCGTTAAAGTCGGAAGTCAGGGAGTTGGCCAGGTAGATACCGTTGGTTTCGTGCAGGTAGTCGAAGTACTCGTTACCGTTCACTTCCTGGTACGAGAAGGTCAGGCTGTGAGCCTGGTGGGTCAGGCCGAGCGACAGCGAGTAGGTGTCGTTGTCGATCTTGCCCATCAACTTTTTGCCTTCGTCGACGGTTTTGTAGTAGTTCAGGCCGGTGGTCAGGCTCAGTACCTGGCTGTCACCCAGTTCGTGGGTAGCGCCGAAGTAGTACTGGTTCCAGAAGTCTTTCACGTTGGCGGCGAACAGGCTGGTCTTCAGACTCTTGAGTGGCTGGTAGTTGACGCCCAGGGTGCTGACCTTGTCGGTTTCCTGCTTGCCATTGCCGTATTCGGTGCGGAACTTCGAAAGGCTCTGCTCAGTCCGCGGGGATACGCGGTCAAAGACGCCGCCCTGGAAAGACAGGTTGCTGAACTCTTCGCTGTTGAAGCTCACACCTTCGAAGCTCGAAGGCAATGCACGGTTGCCGATGGTGTCGACGATACCGCTGCTGAAATTCTGGCGACCGGCGGTCAAGGTGGTGTTCGACACGCGGAACTTGACGTTGGCCAGGCCCAGTTTGCTCCATTGGCCTACTGCGTCACCGTCGGAGTCAGCGAGGGTACGGTTGGAACCGCCCTTGATGTCGCGCTTGCTGCGGTCCAGGACCACGGCGTTGTAGGCCGCCACTTCAGTGGCTACGCCCACGGTGCCTTGGGTGAAGCCCGAGGAGTAGTTGAGGATGGTGCCTTGTACCCAGTTGGTACGGTTCGCGTCGGTGCGCGTTTGACCGTGCTTCTCGTACGAGAAGCGCTGACCACGGAATTTCTTCTCGGTCGAGTACCAGTTACGCGTTGTACCGCCCAGGCTTTGACCGTCGATAAAGCCTTTGGCCTCGCTTTGGGCGCTGGTGCCGGCCAGTGTGGTTGGAACGAAGTCCTGGCTCTGGGTTTCAGCGTAGGCGGTGGCCGTGATGCTGCTGATGGCCAAGGCCAGAAGCGCGGTGCTGCTCAGTTTCATGGGTGAAGCTCCTTTGGTTCTCTTTTTTAATGCCAGTCTTTTTAGGTGAACCGGCTATTGGGTGTGTAACTCGTTCAAGCCTTTGCAAACGTTTGCCGTAGGAAAATTCCCAACAAAAGGCTGCACGTTTGCAGCAGAGCAGACTTCGCTCTGCGCAATCCGGTTATTTTCTTATGGGTTGATACTGACGCCTGAGAACACGTTGCGGCCGAAGGGGCTCACTTTGAAGCCTTCGACTTTGGCGCTTAACGGCTGGTTGACCGTCGAGTGGGCGACTGGCGTGATGGGCACCTGCTGCTTGAGCAGTTGCTGCGCCTGTTTGTACAGAACAGTCCTTTGTTCGCGGTCGGTCACGACCTTGGCTTGCTTGACCAGCTTGTCGTACGCCGGGTCACACCACATGGAGTAGTTGTTCCCGCCGATGGCGTCGCAGCTGTAGAGGGTGCCCAGCCAGTTGTCCGGGTCACCGTTGTCACCGGTCCAGCCGATCAGGCTGATATCGTGCTCACCGTTCTTGGTGCGCTTGATGTACTCGCCCCATTCGTAGCTGACGATCTTCACTTTCAGGCCGATCTTGGCCCAATCGTTCTGCAGCATTTCGGCCATCAGCTTGGCGTTGGGGTTGTACGGCCGTTGCACCGGCATCGCCCACAGGGTGATCTCGGTGCCTTCCTTCACGCCGGCGGCCTTGAGCAGTTCCTTGGCTTTTTCCGGGTTGTAGGCGGCGTCCTTGATGGTGTCGTCGTAGGACCACTGCGTCGGCGGCATGGCGTTGACCGCCAGTTGGCCAGCGCCCTGGTACACGGCGTTCAGGATGCTCTGCTTGTTCACCGCCATATCCAGCGCCTGGCGCACTTCGAGCTGGTCGAAGGGTTTGTGGCGCACGTTGTAGGCGATGTAGCCGAGGTTGAAGCCGGGCTTGGTCAGCAGTTGCAGGTTCGGGTCGGCCTTGAGGGCGTCGACGTCGGCCGGGCGTGGGTGCAGGGTCACCTGGCACTCATTGGCCTTGAGCTTCTGCACGCGCACCGAGGCGTCGGTGTTAATCGCGAAAATCAACTGGTCCAACTGCACCTTGCTCGGGTCCCAGTACTGTTTGTTGGCGACGTAGCGGATCTGCGAGTCTTTCTGGTAACGCTGGAAGACATACGGGCCGGTGCCGATCGGCTTCTGGTTGATGTCGCTGGGCTTGCCGCTCTTGAGCAACTGCTCGGCGTACTCGGCCGAGAGGATCGCGGCGAAGCTCATGGCGATGTTCTGTACGAACGCGGCGTCCACCGAGTTCAGGGTCATCACCACGGTGTGCGGGCCGGTTTTCTCGACCTTGGCAATGTTCTTGTTCAGGCTCATCCCGTTGAAGTACGGAAACTCGGTGGGGTAGGCCTTGCGAAACGGGTGCTCGGGGTCAAGCATGCGGTTGAAGGTGAACAGCACGTCGTCGGCATTGAAGTCGCGCGTTGGCTTGAATTCCTTGTTGCTGTGGAATTTCACCCCTTCACGCAGGTGAAAGGTGTAGGTCAGGCCGTCTGGCGAAATATCCCACTTGGTTGCTAGCGCGGGCACCACGTTGGTTGCGCCTTTTTCAAACTCAACCAGGCGGTTGTACAGCGGCTCGGCCGCATCGTTGTCGGTGGCGGTGGTGTACTGCGCAGTATCAAAGCCTGCGGGGCTGCCTTCGGAGCAGAACACCAGGCTCTTTTTCTCGGCGGCGTAGCCGGTGGTGGCCACAGCCAGCAAGCTGGTGGCAAACAGTGCAGATAGAACGGTGGTATGGCGCATGACGATCCCGATCCCTAGTTGTATTTGTCATCAGCGAGCAATCACCCAGGCGTACAGCCTGGGGGACATCACTGATCCCACACACAGCAAGTGCCTTTCTCAGACTGAAGCCTCTGCTGTCCTGCGACGTTATGGGCCGTGGACCGTGCAGTAAATGCATCAAATCTGACTGACCTTGTAGGTAACGGAGCCGCAGATCGCAGTTCATTGCTGTAGGACGGCAATGGTTGCGAACGTGGTCTATTTCCTACGGTCTAGGCGGATGCAATAACGGCGACGTTATGAAACGTCGCCGCTATGAATCCTTACTTGCCGCTGACGCTAACGCCGTAGAAGGAGTTCAAGCCAAACGGGCTGATCTTGAAGTCCTGCACGGTGTTGCGCATGGGTTGATACACCGTCGAGTGCGCGATAGGTGTGTAAGGCAGTTCTTTCTTGAGGAGTTGCTGCGCCTGTTTGTACAGTTCAGTGCGCTTGGCGACGTCCGTGGTCGACTTGGCCTGGCTGATCAGGTCGTCGTATTGCTTGTTGGTGAACTTGGAGAAGTTGTTACCGTTCAACGCCGAAGAGGCGAAGAGGGTGCCCAACCAGTTGTCCGGGTCACCATTGTCACCGCTCCAGCCAATGATCATGGCCTGGTTCTCGCCACCTTTGGAACGCTTGATGTACTCGCCCCACTCGTAGCTCACGATGTTGACCTTCAGGCCGATCTGTTTCCAGTCGCTCTGCAGCATCTCGGCCATCAGCTTGGCGTTCGGGTTGTACGGACGCTGAACCGGCATCGCCCACAGGGTGATCTCGGTGCCTTCCTTGATGCCCGCTTCCTTGAGCAGTTCCCGCGCCTTGGCCGGGTCGTACTTGGCATCCTTGATGGTGGTGTCGTAGGACCATTGGGTCGGCGGCATGGCGTTGACCGCCAGTTGGCCTGCGCCTTGGTACACGGAGTCGATGATCTGCTGCTTGTTCACCGACATGTCCAAGGCTTCGCGAACACGCAGGTCAGCCAATGGGTTTGGCGTGGTCTGGCCCTTGAGCACAGGCATCACGTTGTAGGCGATGTAGCCCAGGTTGAAGCCCGCTTGGTGCGGCATCTTCATGTCCTTGTCCGCTTCCAGGGGCTTGATGTCCGCCGGGCGAGGATAGGCAGTGATCTGGCACTCGTTTTTCTTCAGCTTCTGGATACGCACCGAGGCGTCCGTGGAGATCGAGAAGATCAGGTTGTCGACCTTGACGTCTTCAGGCTTCCAGTAATCCTTGTTGCCGGTGAAACGGATGTTGGAGTCTTTCTGGTAGCTCTTGAACACGAACGGGCCAGTGCCGATTGGCTTCTGGTTGATGTCCGAGGCCTTGCCTTCCTTCAACAGCTGGGCGGCGTATTCGGCCGACTGGATGGAGGCGAAGCTCATTGCCAGGTTCTGGATGAAAGCGGCGTCCACGGTGCCAAGGGTGAACTTGACGGTGTGGTCATCGACTTTCTCGATGTTCTTGATGTTCTTGTCCATCTCCATGTCGGAGAAGTACGGGAACTCGGTGGGGTAGGCTTTGCGGAACGGGTCGTCCTTGTTGATCATGCGGTTGAACGTGAAGAGCACGTCATCGGCATTGAATTCACGAGTCGGCTTGAAATACGGGGTGGTGTGGAACTTGACGCCTTCACGGAGGTGGAAGGTATACGTCAGGCCATCCGGGGAAACATCCCAACTGGTGGCTAGGCCAGGAATCACGGCGGTGCCGCCACGTTCGAACTGGCTCAGGCGGTTGAACACGGTTTCGGCCGAGGCATCGAAGTCTGTTCCGGTGGTGTACTGGCCTGGGTCAAAACCGGCCGGGCTCCCTTCGGAGCAGAACACCAGGTTAGTCGCCGCGTGGGCAAAAGGAGCTGCGGCCATAAGGCCAGCGCTAACTAAAAGCGGAAGGACTGCGTGTTTAAGCATGTTGGCCTCATGATTTGTTGTCATTTTTGGTAGTGAGGGCGACCTCGTGAGTCGACCTGCGGATACTTATGCAGGGGCCATACCCAATGCAAGATGCTGAACCCTTGCAGGGATGAAAGTGTGGTACGAACGTACAGGAATGTCGCATTTATGAAAGTTTGTACATAAATGCATATATATAGAGGTTTTTTTCGGTGCACGAGGCGCACCAAAAAAGACCAACCGAGGCGTCTAGCGCACTCGGTTGGGGCGTTGCTGTTACTTATCTAGACTCACGCCGTAGAAGGGCGTCAGGCCAAACGGGCTGATCTTGAAGTCGCGCACTTCCTTGCGAAGTGGCTGGAAAACTGTCGAGTTTGCAATAGGCGTTATAGGTACTTGTTCCTTAAGGATTTTTTGCGCCTGTTGATACCACTTGATGCGCTGGTCGCGGTCGTTGCTGACCTTGGCCTGCTGCACCAGTTTGTCGTAGGCCGGGTTACACCATTTGGCGTAGTTGCTGCCCTTGACCGCGGCACAACTGTAGAGCACGCCGAGCCAGTTATCGGGGTCGCCATTGTCACCGGTCCAGCCATAAATCATTGCATCGTGCTCGCCATTTTTGGCGCGCTTGATGTATTCGCCCCACTCATAGCTGACGATGTTGGCTTTGATCCCGACCTTCTCCCAATCCTGCTGGATCATTTGTGCCGACATCCGCGCGTTCGGATTGGAGGCGCGTTGTACGGTCATCGCCCAGAGGTTGATGGTGGTACCCGGTGCAACCCCTGCTTCTTTTAGTAGCGCCCGCGCCTTGGTCGGGTCGTAGGGCGCGTCCTTGATGGTGGGGTCATAAGACCACTGCGCCGGAGGCAGGGCGTTCTGCGCCAATTGTCCGGCACTCTGGTACACGGCCTTGATGATCGCCGGCTTGTCGATCGCCATGTCCAGGGCCTGGCGGACCTTGAGTTGGTCCAGTGGTGGATGGGTCACGTTGTAGGCGAGGAAGCCCAGGTTGAAACCGGCCTGTTGCAGCACGCGCAGGTTCGGGTCCTGTTTCATCACTTCAATGTCGGAGGGACGCGGGTAGCCACTGACCTGGCATTCGCCGGCCTTGAGTTTCTGCAGGCGTGCGGCGGCGTCCGGGGTGATGGCGAACACCAGGTTGTCGAGCTTCACGTCCTCGGGCTTCCAATACTGTTTATTGGCCGCGTAGCGAATCTGCGAGTCTTTCTGGTAACGCTTGAACACGAACGGCCCGGTGCCGACGGGTTTCTGGTTGATGTCTTCGGCCTTGCCTTCCTTTAATAGCTGCGCTGCGTACTCGGCCGACTGCACCGAGGCGAAACTCATGGCCAGGTTCTGCACGAACGACGCATCGACGTTGTTCAGGTTGAAACGCACGGTGTGGTCGTCGAGTTTTTCGACGTTCTTGATCGTGGTGTTCAAGCCCATGTCGGTGAAGTACGGCGACTCGGACGGGTACGCCTTGCGGAACGGACTCTCGGCGTCCAGCAGGCGGTTGAAGGTAAACAACACATCATCCGCGTTGAAGTCGCGGGTAGGGGTGAAGAAATCGGTGGTGTGGAACTTGACGCCATCGCGCAGGTGGAAGGTGTAGGTCAGGCCGTCTTTGGAAATGTCCCAGCTCGTCGCCAGGCCAGGTTCGACTTCGGTACCGCCGCGCTTGAACTGAGTCAGGCGGTTGAACACGGTTTCGGCGGACGCATCAAAATCGGTGCCGCTGGTGTACTGGCTGGGGTCGAAACCGGCAGGGCTGGCTTCGGAACAATAAACCAGGGTAGTGGCCGCGTGAGCCATCGGCATAAAAGCCAGCAGGCCTGCAGCCAGGAGGAGCGGTTTGAAGGCGATTCTTTCCATGGAGACCCCTGAAGTGGCAGGCATATAAAAGCCGCCCAAACGAAAACGGCGGAACCGAGGGTACCGCCGTTCAGGGGGATGTTTAAATGATCATTTCACCACGAGTGTGAGTTCAATGTTGGACGGCGCGTGTTTATCGATTACGTAAGTATTGTCGACGTCGTAGATCTCGTTGCTTTCGGTGATGGTGAAGGTCCGTTTGGTGGTGATCTCAACTCCCGGGATTTTGTAACGCTCAGCGTCTGGTTGGCTGATAGTGTTCGTGCTCACAAAATGAACCTTGGCGCGCTTCGTCTGGGTGTCGTATTCGATGGTGATCTCTGTGTCTTTGCCGCCCAGGTAGAATCCGTCCTTCAACCCGCTTGAGTCCTGGTTCAGGTAGTTCGAGGCCGGCGCCAGAGAGCCTTGGTGAGCCACTTCGGAAATACGTGCCCGCAGCAGTGGATCAGGAACCAGTGCTTCAAACTGGCGAAGTCTTTCCTCTGTTTTTTTCAGGCCATCTTCGGCGGTGCTCTTGAGTACGGTGCGCGTTTCATTCGCGCCGTCCTTCACAACAACAGAATAATTGAAGCGGGACAGGTCCTTGGTGAATTGTTCCGAGTATTGGCTCGAGCTGAAGTCCGAGGGGCCGGCAGCTTCTGTCAGGCCGACTTCGAAGTTGTCCTCTGCCAAGTCCCATGAAATACCGAGCTTGGTCTTTATGACGCCGTTCTCTTCGATATTGCGTATGGAGTACTCGTAGCTGGCGCGGTCGTCCACGGACAGGAACTCATCGAGTTGGTCAGCGCCGTCGATTTTTTTGCCTTCCAAATCAACAAATGCGTCGGAAATTCTTGGCGCTGGTTTGGCAGTTTCTCCAGGCGATGTCGAGGGGCGCGACCATGGCCATTTTCCGCCCGGTCCGAGGCCGCGCGCCCACTCGCCATTGGCCGTGGCATGTACGGTCATCACCGGCTTACCCGTATCACGGTTGATGATCTGCACATAATCATTGCTCAGCTTGAAGTCGCCTTTGATCTCGAATACCTGGCGAACACCGGTGGTATCGGTATAGCGAATAAACCAATGGTCCTTTCCTGATAGATCATCTTTGACTTGATAGATGCCTTTGCCATTGCGTGTGCCGTTTTCAATGAGACTTTCGCCGTCGGGCACCGCGTATTCGCTGATGTTGCCCGCCTGGCTGGGCTGTAACCGGTTTACCTCGGGAAGCGCCTTGGGGCCTCTTGTCTGCGCAGTGTCTATTTGAGGCGATTCGCCTGGGGCAGAGGCGCCTGGGTTCTCCTCCGGTAATTCAAAAGGGTCCTCCACACGTGCGCTGGCCCCAACCGAGAACAGCGTGTTCAGCAGACCATCAAATGCTTTGGATGCTCCGTCCTTGCGTTCGGCCTCGGTGTCGCCTGACGATGCTTTTTCCGCCCCCAGTGCAAACTCGGTCAACCCGGTGACGACGGCTACAGCCGCTACCGGCGCAGCGATGGGCGCAAGTTTCGCCAGCAGGCCCGCCGCCACAGTAATGTCGTTCAGCCAGGTGTCCCTGATCACCTCGCTGTTGGACTTGATCACCGTGTCGGCGTCGCTTTTCATACGCTCTTTGGTGCTGGTCGTGACGGTGTGGAACACGTCGCCCTCGATTTTCGAGTGGCTGTCGTTGATCGCCGGATCCTTCAGCTTTCCGGTAGACATTTTGTCGAACAACGTACTCAGGCCCTCGGTTTTCTCACCAACGTGGGTAAACCACAGGATGGGCATGAGCACTTTGGCCGCGCGCGCGCCAAAGCTGGCCTCATGGTCCTGGCGATAAATCAGCGGGAAGTGGGAGAGCAAGTCTTCGCGCTTCTTGGGGTCTTTGGTTTGGTCCACGATCCATTGATTCAGTTTTTCCAGGGAGTCAAACCTCAAAAAAGCGGGCTCGGCGCCGGGCATGGACAGTACTTGGCGGCCGTCAGCAGCGCTGAATCGCACTATGTCGCTGGAGGTGAAACCATGGATGTTGAAGGCATGTGCCTGGGCGGTGCCTTTGTCGGGATTGCTGGCCTTGAGTTGCTCGATAGTGAGCGGCGCATGCTCATCGAGTGGCAGATTGGACGCGGCGCCCATCACCAGGCGGTAGTCTTCTCGGGTGAATTTATGCTCGGGAGCTTGCAGGGCTCGTTCGGCGGGCGACCTCGCTTCGTTGGCCTTGAGTTGCTTGCGGGCCTGGTAAACGAATTCGCCCTTGATGGCGACTTCGTAATTCTCGGATTGAGTGCTCCAGAAATGATCGATTTTCTGGATCATCTCTGCCTGGAAGTCGGTTTTCCAGCTCGCGTGCATGAGGGCAGATGGCGCCAGAGGGAACTGGTTGTGAGCACCATACCCGCCTTTCGTGCTTTGACCGGGGCCATCCAGGTATAAACCGGCGTCCAGGTCGAGGTTGCCCGGCACCCCGTCGTGCTCGTTAAAGTTTTTCAGCAGGGCATCGGGCAGGCGCAGCGAAGAATAAGGCTCTTCGCCGGGGTGCTCCCAGCCGGTCACCGTGGCCGTGCTTTCGCTCAGGGGCGTGTTGGCGGTCTTGAAACGATTCAGAAAGATCGTGTCGGCATCGACGTGCTTGCCAGTCAATTGGAAAATTAGCTTTTCCGCCCATTTCTTGGCTTCTTCGCGGGTTTTGGGCAGTTGGGTGGCAACGTTGACTGCCAGGCGCTTGTATTCCAGGGCCTGGGGGGCGCCGATGTAGAACTTGGCGGCCTCTTGTCTTTGCACAGCCAATGCGTGAGTCGAACGGCTACCGGCCGGGCGCGCGTGGTCATTGGGTGAAATGGGATCGAAGGCGTTCTGCAACTGCAGATGCCTGATTTGCTCATTGGCCTCGGATTGGTTTTTAGGCAGCGGTATACCCTGGAAGTTGGCAACTACCTTCGCGCTGACCCGAGTTGAACCCTCTTCGAGCTTCACGCGCAAAGGGCCTCTGTTTTCGGGCGCAATCACTTTTGCAGCGGCCAGCAGTGGGCCTGACACCTGACCCCAGCCCGACGTGTCCGAGAGGGTAAAGGTTCTGGTTTTTCCGTCTTCCTCGACCGACAGCGTGCCTTTGAACGGGTCGATAGAAAGCGTGGTGAATGGCCCGATCTTTTGATCGCGCAACCAGCTTTGAACCACCGGATGTTCCACTTGGGCCCGATACAGATCCAGCCATTGCCCAAGCGCACTCTGTGCAGGAGCGGTGATCAGTCCGGGCGTGTTGCTCTGTGCTTTGTTTTGCACCGCTTTTAGGTAGGCGTTGAGCAGGGCTGTCTCATGGGGAGATGAACCGGGGCCGGCCCCGTTTGTTGGCGCCGTTACCGTAGCCGGTTGATGGGGTAACCCGTCGGGAGCGTGCGGTGGGATGACCGCTGTGTAGTGGGGAGGGATAAGCATAAAACTGGTTCTCGTGAAATAAACAACGTCTATGCAGCACTCCCTGTGGCTGCGCCGTTGTGTGTGTCGCGAAAACCGGATGGTTGATTCCATCCCATATGCTGCCAAGTATTACGTGATTAGGTCGAAACGCTGCTCAAAAAAAGGCGCTACCCTACGCGGGCTGCGCCTTTTTCACCGTCGAACATGCGGGTTATTGCAAGACTTCAATCACGCCATCAGCGCTCATGCTGACCTGGCTGGTACCAGCCTCCACTTCAGGCGTCGGCGCCGAATCGGCCATGGCGGCTTTCATCATCATCCCGCCATTGCGCGCATAGGGCATCGGGTAACCATTGGTGTTGAAGTTCAGGTTGACGATCTTGTAGCCCTTGCCGCCGAGCGCGTCGGTGGCCAGTTGCGCGCGGGCCTTGAAGGCGGCGACGGCGTCCTTGAGCAGGGCATCTTCGCTGGCCTTGCGCGTGGCGTCGGCGATGGCGAAGTCCATGTTTTCCATTTTTAGGGTGTTCAGCAGCTCGCCGGTGAGCTTGGACAGTGCCGGGAAGTCCGCGCTTTCCAGGCGCAGTTCGGCACGCTCGCGCCAGCCGGTGATCTTCTGATTCTTGTTGTCGTAGATCGGGTAGCTGTTGCGACTGCCCTGGCGCAGGGTCACGCCTTTGACTTCGCGGGCTTCACCGAGGGCCTTGTTCAGGGTGGTGGTGATTTCCGCGGCGAGCTTGGCCGGGTCGCTGTTCTGGGATTCGGTGTAGAGGGTCACGATCATCTTGTCACGGGCAACCTCCTGGCTGACCTCGGCGCGCAGGGAAATCTGGTTGTAGTTCAGGCCTTCGGCGGCCAGGGCAGGGAGGCTGGCAAGCGTGGCGACGCCGAGGGTGATGACGGCTGCACTGCGAGTGAAACGAGACATGGAAGCTCCTTGGGGGTTGTGCGTGTTCGGTATGACTGTAGACGGTGGCATCGGGTTCTTCGGGTTTACACATTACCTACAAGTTGTGGCGGTGCCGACGAACGGTCATTTGCCTCGCCTGCGTCAAAGAGCCACACAGGCCGTGGCAGGGGGCCTGCTTCGTTTATACTCCTGCCGATCCGCCTGCAGCGCTCACCGGGAGAGCTCATGCTCGCCGCCGTAAAACTGACTTCCGCCACCCGCCAGAACCTCTGGCGCCTGACGTTCATCCGCACCTTGGTGCTGGCCGCACAGGCCGGTTCCGTCGGGCTCGCCTATTGGTTCGACCTGTTGCCGCTGCCCTGGCTGCAACTGGGCGTGACCCTGGGTTTCTCCATCGTGCTCTGTGTGTTCACTGCGATCCGGTTGCGCACCACCTGGCCGGTCACCGAGTTGGAATACGCCCTGCAATTGGCCTGCGACCTGTTTATCCACAGTGTGTTGCTGTATTTCTCCGGTGGCTCCACCAACCCGTTCGTCTCCTATTACCTGGTGCCCCTGACCATCGCCGCCGTGACCTTGCCATGGCGCTATTCGGTGGTGCTGTCGGGCATCGCCCTGACCCTGTACACCCTGTTGCTGGCACGCTTCTATCCACTGCAAACCTTCCCCATCGCCCGGGAAAACCTGCAGATCTACGGGATGTGGCTGAGCTTTGCCCTGTCTGCCGCGGTCATCACCTTCTTCGCCGCGCGCATGGCCGAAGAGCTGCGTCGCCAGGAAGAATTGCGCGCCATCCGCCGCGAAGAAGGCCTGCGCGACCAGCAACTGCTGGCCGTCGCCACCCAGGCTGCTGGCGCCGCCCATGAGTTGGGCACACCGCTGGCGACCATGAGCGTGTTGCTCAACGAAATGACCCAGGACCATCACGACCCTGTGCTGCAAGAGGACCTTGGCGTACTGCGCGAGCAGGTCAAGCAGTGCAAGCAGACCTTGCAGCAACTGGTGCGCGCCGCCGAAGCCAATCGCCGCCTGGCGGTGGAGATGCAGGACGTGACCCAGTGGCTCGACGAAGCCCTGAACCGTTGGCACCTGATGCGCCCCGAGGCCAGCTACCGCTTTCATCTATTAGGCCAGGGCACTGTGCCGCGCATGGCACCGCCACCCGACCTGACCCAGGCATTGCTCAACCTGCTGAACAACGCCGCCGACGCCTGCCCCGAAGGGCTGGGTGTACAACTGGACTGGGACGCGGAAAACGTCACCATCAGCATTCGTGACCACGGCGCGGGCGTGCCGCTGGCCATTGCCGAGCAGATCGGCAAACCCTTCTTTACCACCAAGGGCAAAGGCTTCGGCCTGGGCCTGTTCTTGAGCAAGGCCAGCGTGACCCGCGCGGGCGGCTCAGTGAAGCTCTATAGTCATGAGGAAGGCGGCACGCTCACCGAGCTGCGCCTGCCCCGTGTCGCACGAGGAGATATCGATGAGTGACGAGATCCAAGTCGAAGGCGAAGAACTGCCGCACCTGCTGCTGGTAGATGACGACGCCACCTTTACCCGCGTGATGGCGCGCGCCATGAGCCGTCGAGGTTTTCGCGTCAGCACCGCAGGTTCCGCCGAAGAAGGCCTGACCATTGCCCAGGCCGATCTGCCGGACTACGCCGCGCTTGACCTGAAGATGGACGGCGACTCCGGCCTGGTGCTGCTGCCCAAGCTGCTGGAGCTCGACCCGGAAATGCGCGTGGTGATCCTCACCGGCTATTCCAGCATTGCCACGGCCGTCGAGGCGATCAAGCGCGGCGCCTGCAACTACCTGTGCAAACCGGCCGACGCCGATGACGTGCTGGCCGCGTTGCTCTCCGAGCACGCCGACCTCGACACCCTGGTGCCGGAAAACCCGATGTCGGTGGACCGCCTGCAGTGGGAACACATCCAGCGCGTACTGACTGAGCACGAAGGCAATATCTCCGCTACGGCCCGGGCCCTGGGCATGCATCGCCGTACCTTGCAGCGCAAGCTGCAGAAGCGCCCGGTTCGCCGCTGAGGGCTGGTGCTGTGAAGTGAAATAGCCGGGTTGCCCGGCTATTTCCAGTCGACCTCAGTCGAAGTAGTTGGGAAATGTATTCGGCCCGAGGTACAGAAAGTTCGACGGTTTCAGCTTGATTTCCTTGGGCATCCTCAGCTCGACGAACGGGCTGCCGGCGGTGATGGCACCGAGCTCCTCGGGTGCCTGGTCGGTGCTGAATATCACCATGTAGTTGCCCCTGCCCACATAGCGCTCGTTACCCAGAAACAACAGGTCTTCGACGTTCTCACCGTTGAATTGCTGGCCTGGAGGGTTGACGTATATGCCCCCCTTTGAGCCTGCGCGCGTTGCTCCTCGCGTCGAATCTGTAATGCTTTGTCCCTGGGCGATCGCTTCCGCGCCGGCCTTGTCGGTGTAGTGAATGTATACCGGCTGCCCGTTGTACGTGCCCGAATCCAATAGGGATTGCCAATCCTGATGATTGGCCAATGGCGGGTTCGCTGAAATACTTGGCACTGCATTTTCTTTCGAGGCCGGGCCTTTTTGCTGTGCGGGCTTGATGAATTTCTTGCCGCCGCCTTTCATTGTGTTCAAGCGCCATTCACCGTGACCCGCAGATTCCAGGAACATCACGGTTTTCTGGGTGACGGGGTCAATGACCCGAACATACCCGTTCTCGATTTTGTAATTTCGGCTGATCTCAAACACTCGGCTGACGCCCGTGCCGTCGGTGTAACGGACGTAGAACTGTTCCCCAACCTGATACGTACCATCTCCTCTCAATGTGCGACCTTCAAGGAGATTTTCGGGCAGGGCGTGAGCGCTGAAGTCGGGCAGGGGGCGAGCGGTGCTCGGCCGGATGGGCTCCACGTCCGGCGTGTGTATCTGCGCCGTTTCGGGGCTGTTCGGCGCAGGGTTATCGTTGGGCGTTATGATTTCGTACTCGACTTTGCCCGCCGCGCCTTCTGTTGCCTTGCCTGCTCTCGCGATATGGGGGAGCACGACGGTTGCGGCATTGAAAACACCAAACACGATCCGCTCGGTGCCTTGGGGTTTACCGTGCGCCTTGTCGTCAATACCAACGACGGTGGTGGTGACGCCGTCTGCCAGATAAAAAGCATCCAGCGCCAGCCCTACTTCAGGCATCACCAATGCCAGCGGCGTTAAAAACAGCGCAAATTTTTTGGTTTTTTCCAGGCCCGACAAAATGGCCTTTTTGGTTACATCTGCATTACTGGTGATCTGGACATCCGCATCGGCATAGGAGCGATCTTTCTGGCGTTTCGTCATTTCATCAAGCGGCAGGCTACTGGGCTCTGTAGTGATGTACGTTTGTGGATCCCAAAAGCCGCTGAAGGCCCGGTGATCGTAATTGAACAATCCGCCCGGGGTTTCACGCTTTTGCGGCCAGGTGCCGAGCCCTGCCAGGGTTTCGTCGACACCGGCCCTGGTCAATCCGTTGGGTTTGTCTTTCAAGGCAAAGTGCAACGCCATGGCGTCACGTTTGGCCGGGTCGGCCATTTGCTCTGCCAGCCAGGTCTTCATCTCGGCCTGGCTGTTGAAACTGTGCAGTGGCGAGGAGTTACCGGGGATGTATAGCAGGGTCAGCGCCGGTGTGCTCTTGGTGTCCGTGATGTACATCAGGTCGGTGGATTGATAGCTGCCGACTTTCAACAGGCCCAGTTCAATGTTGGGATCCTTGGGCGGGTTCTTTTGCAAGTCCTCGAACTTGACGTCTGGCCATGACTCCTGATGACCTGACAGGCCGGCAGCCCGCATGATCAGCTCGCGACCTTGTGTGGTCAGGCTACCTTCCTGGTGTTGGCCCATGGCGGATTTGACGAGCGAGGCTTTGGCCAGCACAGGGTATTTCTCCTGGTGGCGGCTCCAGAAGTCATCCAGATACTCTTTGTAAGGCTTTTGATAGTCAGCCGTTTTGATCAGTTGCCTGAGTTCTGCCGGCCTGATCCCACTTTCGTTGCCAGCGTTGTAGGCTGTTGCAGGCTCTCCTGGGGACTCTTTATAAATACCTTGGAAGGTATGAGTGATGTCGGCCTTTTCCGTACCCGGATTAAAACGGCTGGAAAAGTCGAATGTTCCAGGTGTGCGTATTTCCAGATCGGGTTTGACGATGACGTCCGGGCCACCGGCGTAGTAAGGCACTGCAAACCCTTGCCCCGAGGGCGTCTCCTGGGCGTTCTGTATGAGCGCCTGGGTCAACGAGAGGCGCTGAATGATTTTCGCGGGATAGGGCTTTTCGCCGGTGGTGTTGTATTCGAACGTCACCAGATACGTGTTATCGGGGTCGACGTTCCACCTTTTTTCCTCCTCGGGGAATTTGGACCGTTGTATAAACTTTGCGAATAGATTCTTGAAGAAGTTTGAAGCTTCCTGCTCGACGGTATTGAGCGAGTTGCTGACGTCTTGCGTGATGGGGTCGATGTTGATGTTGACGCCCAGGTCGACCGGGGATGGCGTTTTCTCACCCACCCCGATGCGTTTACCCGGATCAGGGTTGATGCTCACTTCTTCGTAACCGCCTCCTGATGATTGCGGCGTCGGTTTGACCACCTGCACGACTTCCTGGTCTTTAGGCGCGCTGGCATCAATCGAGCGTTTTGGGCGAGCTTGCGGCGACGTGGGGGCTGATGACACAGGGTAAAGGTTGACGTGTTGATGGGGGGCAATTTGCATAACGGGAGCCTCAGGCAGGAACGGTTATTGATGGGCTTCCTGTGTGGCAAGGCCGTAGGCAACGTTCCTCTGTCTATGTCACTTCTTCTTTCACTCGCGGTAGGTCGAGCTTTCTTGACGCGCGCGGTCTGTGGCGAAAGAAGCGTCCTTTACCGCGCTGAACAAAGTCTGAACAATCTGCGTCAGGCCGCACGGCGCCCTGAACCGATCGTCTATGATCGGTTCAAACACCTGTCACATTCTCTTACAGAGCCTGAACGATGAATCAGAACGCTGAGTACTCCGCGGTCAACGACGCGGTGCGTGGGCACTTCTTTCGCCGAACCTGGGCGATGATCACGCCCTATTGGCGCAGCGAAGAGAAGGGTAAAGCCTGGTTATTGCTGGCGGCGGTGATCGGTCTGTCGCTGTTCAGCGTGGCGATCTCCGTGTGGATCAACCACTGGTACAAGGATTTCTACAACGCGCTGGAAAAGAAGGACACCGATGCCTTCTGGCAACTGATCGGCTACTTCGGCGGGATCGCCGCCGTGGCGATCCTCGGTGCTGTGTACCGCCTGTACCTGACCCAGATGCTGACCATCCGCTGGCGTGCCTGGCTCACCGAGAAACACTTTGCGCGTTGGCTCTCCGACAAGAACTACTACCAGCTGGAGCAGGGCGGCTACACCGATAACCCGGACCAGCGGATTTCCGAAGACCTCAACAACTTCACCTCCAGCACTTTGAGCCTGGGCCTCGGGTTGCTGCGTAACGTGGTCAGCCTGGTGTCGTTCTCCATCATCCTGTGGGGCGTGTCGGGCAGCATCGAAGTGTTTGGCATCACCATTCCCGGCTACATGTTCTGGTGTGCGTTGTTGTATGCAGCGGTGGGCAGCTGGCTGACGCACTTGATCGGCCGTCGCTTGATCGGCTTGAGCAATCAACAACAACGTTTCGAAGCGGACCTGCGTTTCTCCATGGTGCGCGTGCGTGAGAACGCCGAAAGTATTGCGCTGTACAACGGCGAACCGAATGAAAACCAGCGCCTGAGCGCGCGTTTCGGCAAGGTCTGGCACAACTTCTGGGACATCATGAAAGTGTCCAAGCGCCTGACGTTCTTCACCGCCGGCTACAGCCAGATCGCAATCATCTTCCCGTTCATCGTCGCGGCGCCGCGCTACTTCACCGGCAAGATCGAGCTGGGCGAGCTGATGCAAATCAACTCGGCCTTCGGCAACGTGCAAGAGAACTTCAGTTGGTTTATCAGCGCGTATTCGGAGCTGGCGTCGTGGCGCGCCACCAGTGATCGTCTGTTGAGTTTCCACCAGGCCATGAGCGAGAACGAGCAGCGCGCGCCGGCCATCGACGTGCGCCCGGAGGGCGAGCGCCTGGTGGTGCAAGACCTGGGCATGGACCTGGCCGACGGCCGCCATTTGCTCACCCATGCCGACATGACGGTAGAGCCGGGCCAGCGCGTGATGCTCAGTGGTCGTTCCGGCAGCGGCAAAAGTACGTTGCTGCGAGCGATGGGGCATTTATGGCCCGCAGGCCACGGCAGCATTCGCCTGCCGGCGGCGCGCTACCTGTTCCTGCCGCAAAAGCCTTACCTGCCGATTGGCACGTTGAAGGCGGTGTTGAGTTATCCACAGGAGGACAGCGTCTACCCGGCGGAACGTTATGCACAGGTGCTGGAGACCTGCCGCCTGCCGCATCTGGTGGCGCGCCTGGACGAAGCCAACCACTGGCAGCGCATGCTCTCGCCGGGTGAGCAGCAGCGCCTGGCGTTTGCCCGCGCGTTGTTGTTCGCACCGCAATGGCTGTACATGGACGAAGCCACCTCGGCCATGGATGAAGAGGACGAGGCGACGTTGTATCAGGCATTGATCGATGAGCTGCCGGGGCTGAGCATCGTCAGCGTCGGCCATCGCAGCAGCCTCAAGCGCTTCCATGGGCGGCATGTGCGGATCGAAAGCGGGTTGTTGCAGGAGCAACCCGTGGCCTGACGCGCTCCCCGTAGGAGCCGGCTTGCCGGCGATAGCGGTGGATCAAGCAACCCATCTTTTGCCTGACACGCCGCCATCGCGGCAAGCCGGCTCCTACAGTTGATGCGTGATCCAATAAAAAAGCCCGGCTGATCATCGATCAGCCGGGCTTTTTTGTGCGTGAAGAGATGTTACTTCTTCAAGCCGTAATGCTCATCCAGCATGCCTGGGGCGTTCGGCGTTTTTGGCGCGTAGTCCCGTGGTGGCTCCTGGTTTTCCCGGGGTGGGGTCAGGCGCTCCCGTGGGGTTTGCGGTGCATCGGAATGCAACGCGGCCAGCAGGCGCTGACGGGTGATGTCGTCGAGGGCCAGGCGGTTGGCGCCATCGGCGAGGTGATCCTGTACTTCCTGGTAGCTCTGGGTGAGCTTCTTGACCAGGGTCGCGGTGCTGTTGAAGTGGGTAACAACCTCGTTCTGATAACTGTCAAAACGTTCCTGGATGTCATCCAGCTGACGCTGCGTGCGGTTAGGCGCGGCATTGGGCAGCAAGCGAGCAACCAGGAAACCAATGGCGACACCGGCAACCAGGGCAAGAGTCGGCAACAACCAAACTAAGAGCGAGTGTTCCACGAGTCCTTCCTCTATAAACGGCTTTGCTTTACGTTAACGGCTCGGACCTGCGCTGTATACCGCGATTAAGCTCGCAATGATGCCATGCACAGACTTTTAGCTAGACGAGTCGACCCTTTGAGAGGTCACGGAGTTCATTCCTTGCTCATGCGTGAAACCCCCGTTTTGATCGATGGCCCGGTAGGCCAATTGGAAGCCCTGTACCTGGATCACCCCGAGCCACGTGGCCTGGCGCTGATCTGCCACCCCAACCCGGTGCAGGGTGGGACCATGCTCAATAAAGTCGTTTCGACCCTGCAACGCACCGCCCGCGATGCCGGTTTGATTACCTTGCGTTTCAACTACCGGGGCGTCGGCGCCAGTGCCGGTACTCACGATATGGCCACCGGCGAAGTCGATGACGCCGAAGCGGCCGCCACCTGGCTGCGGGAAAAACACCCGGATTTGCCGATCACCCTGCTCGGTTTCTCCTTCGGTGGCTACGTGGCGGCCAGCCTCGGCGGGCGCCTGGAAGCCAAGGGCGAACAACTCGCGCACCTGTTTATGGTGGCCGCTGCGGTGATGCGCCTGCGTGATACCGACGTGCTGCCACAGGGCTGCCCGCTGACCCTGATCCAGCCAGAAACCGACGAAGTGGTCGACCCGCAGACCGTCTACGACTGGTCCGCCGCCCTGAAACGCCCCCATGAGCTGCTGAAAGTGGCAGAATGCGGGCACTTTTTTCATGGCAAGCTCACCGATCTGAAGGATCTGGTGCTGCCGCGCCTCTCGAATTGATAGCAGTCTGATAAGCGATTACCCATGACGACTCGTACCCGTATCCTCACCGGCATCACCACCACCGGCACGCCGCACCTGGGCAACTACGCTGGCGCGATCCGCCCGGCGATCCTTGCCAGCCAGGATGCCAATGCCGACTCCTTCTACTTCCTGGCCGACTACCACGCCCTGATCAAGTGCGATGACCCGCAGCGCATCCAGCGCTCGCGTATGGAAATCGCCGCGACCTGGCTGGCCGGTGGCCTGGATGTGAATCGGGTGACGTTCTATCGCCAGTCGGACATCCCGGAAATCCCCGAGCTGACCTGGCTGCTCACCTGCGTGGCCGCCAAGGGCCTGCTCAACCGTGCCCATGCGTACAAGGCCTCGGTGGACAAGAACGTGGAAGCCGGCGAAGACCCGGATGCGGGCATCAGCATGGGCCTGTACAGCTACCCGGTGCTGATGGCGGCGGACATCCTGATGTTCAACGCGCACAAGGTGCCGGTCGGCCGCGACCAGATCCAGCACGTGGAAATGGCCCGCGACATCGGCCAGCGCTTCAACCACCTGTTCGGCAACGGTAAAGAATTCTTCACCATGCCCGAGGCGTTGATCGAAGAAAGCGTCGCCACCTTGCCGGGCCTGGATGGCCGCAAGATGTCCAAGAGCTACGACAACACCATCCCGTTGTTCACCAGCGCCAAGGACATGAAAGACGCCATCTCGCGCATCGTCACCGACTCCCGCGCACCGGGCGAAGCCAAAGACCCGGACAACTCGCACCTGTTCACCTTGTATCAGGCGTTTGCCAGCAAGGCGCAGGAAGAAGAGTTCCGCGCTGAACTGCTGCAAGGCCTGGGCTGGGGTGAGGCGAAGAACCGCCTGTTCCAACTGCTGGACGGCCAACTGGGCGAAGCCCGCGAGCGTTACCATCAATTGATGTCGCGCCCTTCCGACATGGAAGACCTGCTGCTGATCGGTGCCAAGAAAGCCCGTGCCGTGGCGGCGCCGTTCCTGGCTGAACTGCGTGAAGCGGTGGGCCTGCGCTCGTTCGTCAATCAAGCGGCGGCGCCGGTGGCGGCCAAGAAGAAAGCTGCGAAAGCCGCGCGCTTCGTGAGCTTCCGTGAAGATGATGGCAGCTTCCGCTTCCGCCTGCTGGCGGCCGATGGCGAACAACTGCTGCTGTCGCGCAACTTTGCCGATGGTAAAGCCGCTGGTGCGGTGACCAAGCAGCTGCAAAGTGGCGACGCCCTGGACGTGCGCACCGAAGCCCTGGGCTTCAGCGTATGGCTGGACGGCGCCGCGGTGGCCGACAGTGCCGAGTTCGCCGACGAAGCGTCGCGCGATGCGGCCATCGAAGCCCTGCGCGTTGCGTTGACCCCTATCGAGGATTAACCCGACCAAGGGTTGATTGCCATTATCCGGGGCCGTCGTTACAGTGACGGCCCGTTTTTGTTGCCTTGCTAACGAAATTATGACGCCCCTAGAACGATATCAAGCTGATCTGAAGCGCCCTGAATTCTTTCATGACGCGGCCCAGGAAAATGCGGTGCGCCATTTGCAGCGCCTGTACGACGACCTGATCGCCGCTTCGCAAAACAAGCCAGGGATGTTCAGCAAGCTGTTTGGCAAGAAAGACCACACGCCGGTCAAAGGCTTGTACTTCTGGGGCGGCGTCGGCCGGGGCAAGACTTACCTGGTAGACACCTTCTTCGAAGCGCTGCCGTTCAAGGAAAAGGTCCGGACGCACTTCCACCGCTTCATGAAGCGCGTGCACGAAGAAATGAAGACCCTGCCGGGCGAGAAGAACCCGCTGACCATCATCGCCAAGCGTTTCTCCGAAGAAGCGCGGGTGATCTGCTTCGATGAATTCTTCGTCTCCGACATCACCGATGCCATGATCCTGGGCACTCTGATGGAAGAGCTGTTCAAGAACGGCGTGACCCTGGTTGCCACCTCGAACATCGTGCCCGACGGTTTGTACAAGGACGGCCTGCAACGTGCGCGCTTCCTGCCCGCCATTGCGCTGATCAAGCAGAACACCGAGATCGTCAACGTCGACAGCGGCGTCGACTACCGCCTGCGCCATCTGGAGCAAGCCGAGCTGTTCCACTTCCCGCTGAACGAAGCGGCCCACGAGAGCCTGAAAAAGAGCTTCCGTGCGCTGACGCCGGAATGCACCCAGGCAGTGGAAAACGACAAGCTGATGATCGAGAACCGCGAAATCATTGCCTTGCGCACTTGTGATGACGTGGCCTGGTTCGACTTCCGTGCCCTGTGCGACGGCCCGCGTAGCCAGAACGACTACATCGAGTTGGGCAAGATCTTCCACGCGGTGATCCTGAGTGGCGTGGAGCAGATGAGCGTCACCACCGATGACATTGCACGCCGTTTCATCAACATGGTCGACGAGTTCTACGACCGTAACGTGAAGTTGATCATCTCGGCGGAAGTTGAGTTGAAGGATTTGTACACCGGTGGTCGCTTGAACTTCGAGTTCCAGCGCACGCTGAGCCGCCTGCTGGAAATGCAGTCCCACGAGTTCCTGTCACGCGGTCACAAGCCCTAAACGCATCCCTTGTAGGAGCCGGCTTGCCGGCGATGGCGGCCTCAACATCAATGTTGATGGTGCTGGCCTCATCGCTGGCAAGCCAGCTCCTACAGTGGAGCTGTGTTTAAACTGGGTTATGCAGCTTGCTGGAACTGCTGCCGGTACTGGTTCGGCGACAGTTCCGTGTGCTGCCTGAACAACCGCGCAAAGAAACTCGCATCGTCGTAACCCACCTCATAACTGATGGTCTTGATGCTCTTGCGGCTGCCCGAGAGCAGGCCCTTGGCCGTCTCAATGCGCAGGCGTTGCAGGTAGTGCAACGGCTTGTCGCCGGTCGCGGTCTGGAAGCGGCGCATGAAGTTGCGGATGCTCATGCCGTGTTCCCGGGCCACGTCTTCGAAGCGGAACTTGTCCGCAAAGTGTTCTTCGAGCCAATGCTGGATCTGCAGGATGATCACGTCCTGGTGCAGCTTCTGCCCGCCAAACCCGATGCGCCCCGGTGCGTAGCTGCGCTGCACTTCGTAGAGGATGTCGCGGGCCACGGCCTGGGCGATGTTGGCGCCGCAGAAGCGTTCGATCAGGTAGATATAAAGGTCGCACGCCGACGTGGTGCCGCCGGCGCAATACAGGTTGTCGGCGTCGGTGAGGTGTTTGTCCTGATTGAGCTGGACCCTGGGGAAACGCTCGCTGAAGGCATTGAAGAAACGCCAGTAGGTGGTCGCCTCCTTGCCATCGAGCAGGCCGGCCTCGGCCAGCCAGAACACCCCGGTAGCTTCGCCGCAGAGTACGGCGCCACGGGCGTGTTGTTCGCGCAGCCACGGCAGCACTTGAGGGTAACGCGCGCACAGCGCGTCGAAATCATCCCAGAAGGCCGGCAATACGATGATGTCGGCGTTTTCCAGGCCGCCGTCCACCGGCATGATCACATTGCTGAAGCTGCGTACCGATTGCCCGTCGGGGCTGACCAGGCGTGTTTCGAATGCGGGGGTGAGGCCCAGGCCTTGTTGTTTGCCGTAACGCAGACTGGCGAGGTGGAAGAAATCCTTGGCTTGCATGAGGGTGGAAGCGAATACCCGATCAATGGCCAAAATGCTGACGCGCCGCAACGGCGTGGAGATTTGGTTAGACATAATTTCATTTATTCTTATAGGGGAAAGTGGTCACCAGACGGCTGGATCGTCTTATTTTTTGTCGCATGTGTCCAGTGTCCCGTGATGCTTTCGCGGCATAGTCTCTGTGGGCTCGTCCTTGTCTGACAATCCACGCAGGTGACCCATGATTCCCAGAACCTTGTACAGCCCGGAGCACGAACTCTTCCGCGACAGCGTGCGCACTTTCCTCGAAAAAGACGCCGCGCCGTTCCATGGGCAATGGGAAAAACAGGGCTACATCGACCGTGGCCTGTGGAGCAAGGCGGGGGAGGCGGGGATGTTGTGTTCCCACCTGCCGGAAGAATATGGCGGCCTGGGCGCGGACTTTTTGTACAGCGCGGTGGTGATCGAAGAGATCAGTCGCCTCGGCCTGACCGGCATCGGTTTTTCCCTGCATTCGGACATCGTGGCGCCGTACATCCTGCATTACGGCAGCGAGGCGCTGAAGCACAAATACCTGCCCAAGCTGATCTCCGGCGAGATGGTCACGGCCATTGCCATGACCGAGCCAGGTGCCGGCTCCGACCTGCAAGGGGTCAAAACCACCGCGGTGCTGGACGGCGATGAGTATGTGATCAACGGCTCCAAAACCTTTATCACCAATGGCTACCTGGCCGAGTTGGTCATCGTCGTGGCCAAGACCGACCCAAAGGCCGGCGCCAAGGGCACCAGCCTGTTCCTGGTAGAGGCCGACACGCCGGGTTTCGACAAGGGCAAGCGCCTGGAAAAGGTGGGCATGAAAGCCCAGGACACCTCCGAGCTGTTCTTCCAGGACGTGCGGGTGCCCAAGGAAAACCTGCTGGGCCAGGCCGGCATGGGTTTCGCGTACCTGATGCAGGAGTTGCCCCAGGAGCGGCTGACCGTGGCGATTGGCGCCGTGTCGTCAGCCGAGGCGGCGCTGGCGTGGACGCTGGAGTACACCCGCGAACGCAAGGCGTTTGGCAAGGCGATCGCCGATTTCCAGAACACCCGGTTCAAGCTGGCGGAGATGGCCACCGAGATTCAGATCGGGCGTGTGTTTGTGGATAAGTGCATCGCGTTGCACCTGGAGGGCAAGCTGGATGTACCCACGGCGGCGATGGCCAAGTACTGGGCCACGGACCTGCAATGCAAGGTGCTCGATGAGTGCGTGCAGTTGCACGGTGGCTACGGCTTCATGTGGGAATACCCGATCGCCCGGGCGTGGGCGGATGCGCGGGTGCAGCGGATTTATGCGGGGACCAATGAGATCATGAAAGAGATCATTGCTCGGGCGCTTTGATCATGTGGTGCTTTTGAGGGCGCCATCGCAGGCAAGCCAGCTCCCACATTTGACGGTATTCACAAATCAAAATGTGGGAGCTGGCTTGCCTGCGATAGCGGTCTGCCGGTCAATCAAGGCGCAGGGTTCGGATGATCCTTCTGAATCGCCTCAATCCCCTCCAACACCTCTTTCGACAATTTCAGGTCGGCACTGGCAATGTTGCTGTCCAGTTGCTCAAGCGACGTGGCGCCAATGATGTTGCTGGTCACAAACGGCTGTTGCGTCACAAACGCCAGCGCCATCTGCGCCGGATCCAGCCCATGTTCTCGCGCCAGTGCCACATAACGGCTGCAGGCTGCTTCCGACTGCGGGTTGAAGTAGCGGCTGAAGCGGCTGTATTCGGTCAGGCGCGCCTTGGCCGGGCGTGCACCGTTTTCGTACTTGCCGCTGAGCATGCCGAACGCCAGGGGCGAGTAGGCCAGCAGACCGCACTGTTCACGAATCGCGACCTCCGCCAGGCCCACTTCAAAGCTGCGGTTGAGCAGGTTGTAGGGGTTCTGGATCGACACGGCGCGGGTCCAGCCACGGGCTTCGGCCAGGGCCAGGAACTTCATGGTGCCCCACGGGGTTTCGTTGGACAGGCCGATGTGGCGGATCTTGCCGGCCTTGACCTGCTCGTCCAGCACCTCGAGGGTTTCTTCCAGTGGGGTGAGGTTGTCTTCGTCCTTGTGCTTGTAGCTCAGTTGGCCGAAGAAGTTGGTGCTGCGCTCCGGCCAGTGCAACTGGTAGATGTCGATCCAGTCGGTCTGCAGGCGCTTGAGGCTGGCGTCGAGGGCTTCGACGATGTGCTTGCGGTTGTGGCGCAGGTGGCCGTCGCGGATGTAGTCGATGGTGTTGCCAGGGCCGGCGATCTTGCTGGCCAGGATCCAGTCGGCACGGTCGCCGCGGCTTTTGAAGTAATTACCGATGTAGCGTTCGGTGGTGGCATAGGTGTCGGCCTTGGGCGGCACCGGGTACATTTCGGCGGTGTCGAGGAAGTTGATCCCCGCGGCCTTGGCCCGTTCGATCTGTGCGAAGGCCTCTGCCTCGCTGTTCTGCTCGCCCCAGGTCATGGTGCCCAAGGCTATCGCGCTCACGTTCAGATCCGTACGGCCCAGCTGTCGATAATCCATCGGGTACTCCTTCGGGGAAAACAATCATAAAAGCAGGTTGAATTTTTTTTGGCAATCTGCATAATTGCCCACCTCTTTCTGCAGTGGAAGTGATGCGCCGCCTGCCGAAGAATCTTGCCGTTGAACGGACGCGCCGACCCGAGCCCCCGATAGCGTCTGTATCCGGCTGCCTTTGACCTTGTCAAAGTACGCACTATTCAGTAAGATCCGCCGTCTAAATTTACAGGCGGCCCCTGAGGCTATTAAAGAATGACAACTTTTACTGCAAAACCGGAAACAGTTCAGCGCGACTGGTTTGTCGTCGACGCCGCTGGTCAGACCCTGGGTCGTCTGGCCACTGAAGTCGCCAGCCGTCTGCGTGGCAAGCACAAGCCTGAGTACACCCCGCACGTTGATACCGGTGACTACATCGTCATCATCAACGCTGAGCAGGTTCGTGTAACCGGCAACAAAGCAAGCGACAAAATGTACTACCGTCACTCCGGTTTCCCAGGCGGTATCAAGTCTTCCAACTTCGAAGGCCTGATTGCCAAGAAGCCTGAAGCCCCGATCGAAATCGCGGTCAAAGGCATGCTGCCTAAGGGCCCACTGGGTCGCGATATGTTTCGCAAGCTGAAAGTCTATGCGGGCGCTGTACACCCTCATGCTGCTCAGCAGCCCCAAGAACTGAAGTTTTAACGGAATAGTTCATTATGTCGGCGACTCAAAATTACGGCACTGGCCGTCGCAAAACCGCAACCGCACGCGTTTTCCTGCGTCCGGGCACTGGTAACATCTCGATCAACAACCGCTCCCTGGACAACTTCTTCGGCCGCGAAACTGCCCGCATGGTAGTTCGTCAGCCGCTGGAACTGACCGAGACCGTTGAAAAGTTCGACATCTACGTCACCGTTATCGGTGGCGGTGTAAGTGGTCAAGCTGGCGCAATCCGCCACGGTATCACTCGCGCACTGATGAGCTACGACGAAACCCTGCGTAGCGCTCTGCGCAAAGCTGGCTTCGTTACTCGCGATGCCCGTGAAGTTGAACGTAAGAAAGTCGGTCTGCGTAAAGCGCGTAAGCGTCCGCAGTACTCGAAGCGTTAATTCGCTTTACGTTCCACAAAAACGCCCAGCCTCCTCACGGAGCTGGGCGTTTTTTATTGCCTGCGATTTATGCACAAATTTGCGCGTGACAACTTGCCACATCCGTAGACCCCCTATACTACAAGGCCTGGGGGCGGAGCCCCGGGCAATTCCCTTGTCATACGTGGGGCTTTTCATTACCATCCGACAAAATTTTTATAAGCAAAGATTCAATACTTAGTAGACGCCTGATTTAACAGGCCAAAAAGCTGATGGGAGAGGACTGAATGAGCAATGACGGCGTGAATGCAGGCCGGCGTCGCTTCTTGGTAGCAGCCACATCCGTGGTGGGTGCTGCAGGAGCGGTGGGGGCTGCGGTCCCGTTCGTGGGGTCATGGTTTCCCAGTGCCAAGGCGAAAGCCGCAGGTGCACCGGTGAAGGTGAATATCAGCAAGATCGAGCCAGGCCAGCAGATGATTGCTGAGTGGCGCGGCCAGCCGGTCTTCATTGTTCGTCGTACCGAGGAAATCCTGGGAAATCTCAAGAAAATCGAGGGTCAGCTCTCTGATCCCGACTCGAAGAATTCCGACCAACCCGCCTACGTCGATAAGGAAATCCGTTCGATCAAGCCAGAGATCCTGCTGCTGATCGGTATCTGCACCCACCTGGGCTGCTCGCCTACCTTCCGCCCGGAAGTTGCTCCTGCCGACCTTGGCAAGGACTGGGTCGGTGGCTACTTCTGCCCCTGCCACGGTTCTCACTACGACCTGGCCGGTCGCGTCTACAAGTCACAACCCGCACCGTTGAACCTGCCCGTTCCGCCGCACCAATACGAGACGGACAGCATCGTTATCATTGGCGTCGACCAGGGGGAGAAGGCCTGATGAGCAAGTTCATGGATTGGGTGGATGCGCGTTTCCCCGCGACCAAAATGTGGGAAGACCATCTCAGCAAGTACTACGCGCCTAAAAACTTCAACTTCTTCTACTTCTTCGGCTCCCTGGCCCTGCTGGTGCTGGTCAACCAGATCGTCACCGGCGTCTGGCTGACCATGAGCTACACGCCGTCGGCGGAAGAAGCGTTTGCGTCCGTCGAATACATCATGCGTGACGTCGAGTACGGCTCGATCCTGCGCCTGCTGCACTCCACCGGTGCATCGGCGTTCTTTATCGTCGTCTATATGCACATGTTCCGCGGCCTGCTCTACGGTTCGTACCAGAAGCCTCGCGAGCTGGTGTGGGTCTTCGGCATGTTGATCTACCTGGCGCTGATGGCCGAAGCCTTCATGGGTTACCTGCTGCCGTGGGGCCAGATGTCGTACTGGGGCGCCCAGGTGATTATCTCGCTGTTCGGTGCGATCCCCGTGATCGGCAACGACCTGACCCAGTGGATTCGCGGTGACTACCTGATCTCCGGCATTACCCTGAACCGCTTCTTCGCGTTGCACGTCGTGGCCCTGCCGATCGTGATCCTGGGCCTGGTGGTGCTGCACATCCTCGCGCTGCACGAAGTGGGTTCCAACAACCCCGATGGCGTGGACATCAAGAAGCACAAAGACGAAAACGGCGTACCGCTGGACGGCATTCCGTTCCACCCGTACTACACCGTGAAAGACATTGTCGGCGTGGTGGTGTTCCTGTTCATCTTCTGCTCGATCGTGTTCTTTTTCCCGGAGATGGGTGGTTATTTCCTGGAGAAACCCAACTTCGAACAGGCCAACGCCTTCAAGACACCTGAGCACATTGCCCCGGTCTGGTACTTCACACCGTTCTACGCCATCTTGCGGGCGATCCCCGACAAGCTCATGGGCGTGATGGCGATGGGCGCCTCGATCGCGCTGCTGTTCGTGTTGCCATGGCTCGACCGCAGCCCGGTCAAGTCCATGCGCTACAAAGGCTGGCTGAGCAAGATCTGGCTGTGGGTGTTCTGCATCGCGTTCGTGATCCTGGGGATCCTGGGCGTACTGGCGCCAACCCCTGAGCGTACGTTGCTGTCGCAGGTCTGCACCTTCCTGTACTTCGCCTACTTCATTCTGATGCCGTTCTACACCCGGCTAGAGAAGACCAAACCGGTTCCGGAAAGGGTGACTGGCTGATGAAAAAATTATTCGTTGCATTGATGCTTGCGGCCCTGCCGCTACTGTCCTTCGCTGCCGAGCACGGTGGCCCGGAGCTGGAAAAAGTCGACATCGACGTGTCTGACAAAGCGGCCATGCAAGACGGCGCACGGACGTTCGCCAACTATTGCATGGGCTGCCACAGCGCCAAGTTCCAACGTTATGAGCGAGTGGCCGACGACCTGGGGATCCCCCACGACGTGATGCTGCAAAAACTGGTGTTCACCGGTGCCAAGATCGGCGACCACATGAGCATCGGCATGCAGCCGGCTGACGCCAAGGTCTGGTTCGGTGCTGCGCCGCCCGACCTGACCCTGGTCGCCCGTGTACGGGGCACCGACTGGCTCTATGGCTACCTGAAGTCCTTCTACGACGACCCGGCACGCCCTCTGGGGGCCAACAACCGCGTGTTCCCGAATGTCGGTATGCCGAACGTTCTGGTCGGCCTGCAAGGCAAGCAAGTGGTAGGATGCAAGCAGATCCAGGTCGTTGAAGACGGCAAGAAGCAATACGATCCGCTGACTGGTACGCCGTTGACCCATGAGGCGTGCGATCAGTTGAAGATAGAGACCCCCGGTGCCCAGACCGAGGCGCAGTTCGACGAGACGGTCAAGAACCTCGTGACCTTCCTGGCGTACTCCGCCAACCCGGTCAAACTGCAGCACCAGCGCATCGGCACATATGTGCTGCTGTACCTGGCCTTCTTCTTCGTATTTGCCTATCTGCTCAAACGCGAATACTGGAAGGATGTGCATTGATCCAACCGTAAGCAATTGCTGTTAATCTTGCGCGCCCAGCGGCATCTCTGAACACGTAGCGCTCTGGTTGTACCAGGCGATACAGAGATGCTCTCTGGGCGCGCTCGTTTTTGAGCTTTCGATAATTTCAACAAGCGAGGAGGACCGCCATGGGCGTGACCAATCGGTTGGCCTGTTACTCCGACCCCGCCGACCACTATTCCCACCGAGTACGCATCGTGCTCGCAGAGAAGGGTGTCAGCGCCGAGATCATCAGTGTGGAGGCGGGCCGTCAGCCGCCGAAACTGATCGAAGTGAACCCTTACGGCAGCCTGCCCACCCTGGTCGATCGTGACCTGGCGTTGTGGGAGTCGACCGTGGTGATGGAATACCTGGATGAGCGTTACCCGCATCCACCTTTGCTGCCGGTGTACCCGGTGGCGCGTGCCAACAGCCGCCTGCTGATCCATCGGATCCAGCGTGACTGGTGCGGGCTGGTGGATGTGATTCTGGATGCGCGTACAAAAGAAGCCGTCCGCGTGCAGGCGCGTAAGGAATTGCGCGAGAGCCTGACCGGCGTTTCGCCGTTGTTCGCCGATAAACCTTTTTTCCTCAGCGAGGAACAAAGTTTGGTGGATTGCTGCCTATTACCGATACTCTGGCGTTTGCCGATTCTTGGTATTGAACTGCCGCGGCCTGCCAAGCCGCTGCTTGATTACATGGAGCGCCAGTTTGCGCGTGAGGCTTTCCAGGCGAGTCTGTCTGGTGTCGAACGCGATATGCGCTAAGGCTTAAGGAGCCGCTGATGAACTCCAGTCGACCCTACTTGGTCCGCGCGCTCTATGAGTGGATTGTGGACAACGATTGCACCCCGCACATGCTGGTCAATTCCGAATTTCCTGCGGTTCAGGTGCCGCAGGGGTTTGCCAGTGACGGACAGATCGTCCTGAACGTGTCACCCAGTGCTGTGCGACACCTGCACATGGACAACGAAGCCGTGAGCTTCGAAGGGCGTTTCGGCGGTGTGCCGCATACGCTGTTCGTGCCCATTGGGGCCATCCTCGGGATCTACGCCCGGGAAAATGGCCAGGGCATGGTGTTTGATCTGGAGTCGCCTTTCGAGGACGACGAATCGATCGAAAGCGAAGACGGCGATGACCTGCCGCCACCGGATGCCGAGCCACCGCGCCCAAGCGGCCGGCCGAGCCTGAAAGTGGTGAAGTAACGGGCTTTCCCTCGGGGAAGCACCGAAAGAATGCCTCGACCTGTGTCGGGGCATTTTTTTGCGCGAAGGATATAGATGAAAGTCGCGCCCGGACGGTGATCGTACAACCACCATGGGCTATGATGCGTGCTCAAGCTCACCGAGAAAGATGATTCATCATGGAAAACGCCAACACCGCCCCTCGTCTTCCCCGCAAGCGCCGCAGCCTTGCCCAGGAATTGGTCACGGTGTTGTCCGAGCAGATCCGCGACGGCCAACTCAAGCGCGGCGACAAGCTGCCCACCGAGTCAGCGATCATGGACGCCCATGGCGTCAGTCGCACGGTGGTCCGTGAAGCGATCTCGCGCTTGCAGGCCGCAGGGCAGGTGGAAACCCGTCACGGTATCGGCACGTTTGTGTTGGATACGCCCAGCCCGAGCGGCTTCCGGATCGACCCGGCCACGGTGGTGACACTGCGTGATGTGTTGGCGATCCTGGAGCTGCGGATCAGCCTGGAAGTGGAGTCTGCAGGTCTGGCTGCGTTACGTCGCAGTGATGAGCAACTGGCTGCGATGCGTGCGGCGCTCGATGCATTGAATGAAAGCGCGGCACACGCCGGCGATGCGGTGGCCTCCGACTTTGCGTTCCACCTGGAAATTGCGCTGTCCACCGGCAACCGTTACTTCACCGACATCATGACCCACCTGGGTACCAGCATCATCCCGCGTACGCGTTTGAACTCGGCACGCCTGGCCCATGATGACCAGCAGCACTACATGGGCCGCCTGAGCCGCGAGCACGAAGAGATCTACGAGGCGATTGCCCGCCAGGATTCGGACGCGGCACGAGCGGCCATGCGTTTGCATTTGACCAATAGCCGGGAGCGGCTGCGCCATGCCCACGAAGAGGCAGAAGCGCAGCGCGGTTGAAGGCTACACCGGCCTGATGCTGGGCCTGGTTCGTGTGGGAGCCGGGCTTGCCCGCGATGGCATCGCTTCGGTGTGTCTGATAGACCGAGGTGCTTGTATCGCCGGCAAGCCGGCTCCTACAGTGGGTTCGCGTTAGTTGGCCGGTTGGTTGGGCTTGTAGTCCTTGAGCAGCAGGTAAGTGCTCCACCCCCACCAATCATTGGTCCAGTGCTTGTCGTTCAGGTCATTCACGTCCTTGCGGCGCAGCACCTTGTCTCCCTCCACCTTGAACAGTGGCGAGAAGTTGTTCGCCGGGTTCTGCGCGGCATTCAGGTCCGGCACATACAGCGGTGCCTTGAAGTTGGCCGGGGAGGGCGCAACCCCACTGATGAACGTGTCGAAAATCTCATCGGCCGACGCCTGCACCGCACGTTTGACCTGCACCCGGTTGTCCGCATCAATCGCGTCGAAGTAGCGTTTGTCGCCGTAGGCATGCCATTGATCGCCCATGGCGTTGCGCACCTTGAGCCCGAACTTGCTGTCTTCGTCGTGCATGAAACGGCTGATCAGCGAACCCAGCTCACCCGGTGTCACCACTGCCGCCAGTTGTTTGCGTGGCACGCGCAAATGGCCGGCAGAAAACAGGTCGGTCAGGAAGTGATCCGCGAAACTGTTCATGGCATACGCCAGTTCCAGCGCCTGGTCGGTGCCGGTCTGATGGGCGACCACCGCCTGTTGCAACGCCGCGGTATGGCCGGCCAGGTACGCCGACAGTGCCCACTCACCAAAGTGGTCGGCGTTATCCGCCGCCAGCTTCAAGTAACGACCCAACGGTATAAGCGCAGACACCGCGCTGCCACCTCCGGTGATGCGGTTCCATTCCTCAGACAACGTATCTCCCAGGGCATCATAGGCTTCATGGGCTTGCTTGCCGTCCTTGATCGCCTGGTTGACCGCGTTGATCTCCTTTTGCATGACCGCGAGAATCTTGCGCGCTTCTTCTCGCGAAGCGGGCAGCACGGCCAACGAGTTGAACGCGGCGGTAAAGCGTTGCACGCGATCAGTCGGGGAGGCGCCATCGCTGATGGGTTGGCCAGGAATGCCATAGAAGTCGCCGCCCAAGGCGATCACTTGGCCGTAGGTGAGAGCCAGCCCGTTCGGCAGGTGCAGTTCCACTTGGCGCGCCGGAATGGCCGGTGCGTCCTTGACGAAACGCAGCAACGTGTCGTCGCCAATTGCGGTGTGCTCGCCGCCTTCGAAGCGCAGAGTTGGCGGTTTTTTTTCGGGTGCTGCGAGTTCAAGATCTGACATGTTAGCTCCTTGCTATGTCGTAGGAATCTTTCGTATTAACTGTATGTATATACAGTTAAATCGAGCATAGAGGAAAAACTTCCTACGTCAAGAACTCGAGCCTCAACACATCTCTCAGGATGAAGTCGGATGAATTGCAGTTGACGAATCTTTTTATAGTTGTACGATGACGTACGACATCATCAAAACCAACAACAACCTTTCGACAGAAAGTCTTCGCCCAGGGTGTTCGAATAATGAATCCACAAGAACTGAAGTCCATCCTCTCCCACGGTCTGCTGTCTTTCCCGGTGACCGATTTCAACGCCCAGGGTGACTTCCACCAGGCGGGCTACATCAAGCGCCTGGAATGGCTGGCCCCTTACGGCGCCACCGCCTTGTTCGCGGCCGGCGGCACCGGTGAGTTTTTCTCCCTTGCCGCCAGCGAATATTCCCAAGTGGTGAAAACCGCGGTTGATACCTGCGCTACCAGCGTGCCGATCCTCGCCGGCGTGGGTGGTTCGACCCGCCAGGCCATCGAGTACGCCCAAGAGGCCGAGCGCCTGGGCGCCAAAGGCCTGTTGCTGCTGCCGCACTACCTCACCGAAGCCAGCCAGGACGGCGTTGCCGCCCACGTTGAAGCCGTGTGCAAGTCGGTAAAAATCGGTGTGGTGGTGTACAACCGCAACGTCTGCCGCTTGACCGCGCCGCTGCTGGAACGCCTGGCCGAGCGCTGCCCGAACCTGATCGGCTACAAGGATGGCCTGGGTGACATCGAGTTGATGGTGTCGATCCGCCGTCGTCTGGGCGACCGTTTCAGCTACCTCGGCGGCCTGCCGACTGCAGAGGTTTACGCCGCTGCCTACAAGGCCCTGGGCGTGCCGGTGTACTCCTCGGCGGTGTTCAACTTCATCCCGAAAACCGCGATGGACTTCTACCACGCGATTGCCCAGGACGATCACGCCACCGTCGCCAAGATCATCGACAACTTCTTCCTGCCTTACCTCGACATCCGTAACCGCAAGGCCGGCTATGCCGTGAGCATCGTCAAGGCTGGCGCCAAGATCGCCGGCTACGACGCAGGCCCGGTGCGCACTCCGCTGACCGACCTGTTGCCGGAAGAATACGAAGCCCTGGCCGCGCTGATCGACAAGCAAGGTCCGCAGTAACTCATCAACAAGGCCGCTGAGCGATCAGCGGCCTTTTGCGTCAGGAGAAGATTTGTGTCCCAAGCCAAACGTTTTGATAACTACATCAACGGCGAGTGGGTGGCCGGTGCCGACTACTGCGTCAACATCAACCCGTCGGAGCTTTCCGATGCGATTGGTGAATACGCCAAGGCGGATGTAGCCCAAGTTAACGCTGCCATCGATGCGGCACGCGCTGCCTTCCCAGCCTGGTCGACTTCCGGCATCCAGGCGCGCCATGACGCCCTGGACAAAGTCGGCAGCGAAATCCTCGCTCGCCGCGAAGAGCTCGGTACCCTGCTGGCCCGGGAAGAGGGCAAGACTCTGCCCGAAGCCATTGGTGAAGTGACCCGTGCTGGCAATATCTTCAAATTCTTTGCCGGTGAATGCCTGCGCTTGTCCGGTGATTACGTGCCGTCGGTACGCCCGGGCGTCAACGTCGAAGTCACCCGTGAAGCCCTGGGTGTGGTTGGCCTGATCACCCCGTGGAACTTCCCGATTGCCATTCCCGCGTGGAAAATCGCCCCGGCCCTGGCCTACGGCAACTGCGTGGTGATCAAGCCGGCCGAACTGGTACCGGGCTGCGCCTGGGCCCTGGCAGAGATCATCTCCCGCGCCGGTTTCCCGGCCGGTGTGTTCAACCTGGTGATGGGCAGTGGCCGCGTGGTCGGTGACGTGCTGGTTAACAGCCCGAAAGTCGACGGTATCAGCTTTACCGGTTCGGTCGGCGTGGGTCGCCAGATCGCTGTCAGCTGCGTGTCGCGTCAAGCCAAAGTGCAGTTGGAAATGGGCGGCAAGAACCCGCAGATCATCCTCGACGACGCCGACCTCAAGCAGGCCGTCGAGCTGTCGGTACAGAGCGCGTTCTACTCCACCGGCCAGCGTTGCACCGCGTCCAGCCGCCTGATTGTGACTGCTGGCATCCATGACCAGTTCGTCGCGGCCATGGCCGAGCGCATGAAGTCGATCAAGGTCGGCCACGCACTCAAAAGCGGCACCGATATCGGCCCGGTGGTCTCCCAGGCCCAATTGGACCAGGACCTGAAATACATCGACATCGGCCAAAGCGAAGGCGCGCGGCTGGTCAGCGGTGGTGGCCTGGTGACTTGCGATACCGAAGGCTACTTCCTGGCGCCGACGCTGTTTGCCGACAGCGAAGCCGCCATGCGCATCAGCCGTGAAGAGATCTTCGGCCCGGTGGCCAACGTGGTGCGGGTGGCGGACTACGAGGCGGCGCTGGCCATGGCCAACGACACCGAGTTCGGTTTGTCGGCGGGTATCGCCACCACTTCGCTCAAGTATGCCAACCACTTCAAGCGCCACTCCCAGGCCGGGATGGTGATGGTCAACCTGCCGACCGCCGGCGTGGACTATCACGTTCCGTTCGGTGGCCGTAAAGGCTCATCCTACGGTTCGCGTGAGCAAGGTCGCTATGCGCAAGAGTTCTACACCGTGGTGAAGACCAGCTACATCGGTTCGTAATACGCAGTACCTGTAGGAACCGGTTCCTCTGGGAGCTGGCTTGTGTGGGAGCTGGCTTGCCTGCGATAGCATCACCGCGGTGTCACAGACACACCGAGGTGCCTGCATCGCGGGCAAGCCCGGCTCCCACATAAAGCGGTTCCCATGCTGAAAACAGAAAACCATTACCCGCAAAAAAAATAATTAGTGGGAGTACACCTTCATGCAAGCGACCAAGCCGACCCACGTCCGCTATTTGATCCTGCTCATGCTGTTCCTGGTGACCACGATCAACTACGCCGACCGGGCCACCATCGCCATTGCCGGCTCCAGCCTGCAAAAAGACCTCGGTATCGACGCGGTCACCCTCGGTTATATCTTCTCTGCATTCGGTTGGGCCTACGTGGCCGGGCAAATCCCCGGTGGGTGGCTGCTGGACCGTTTCGGCTCGAAAAAAATCTATGCCTTGAGCATCTTCACCTGGTCGCTGTTCACCGTGCTGCAAGGCTATGTGGGCGAGTTCGGGGTCTCCACTGCGATTGTCGCGCTGTTCATGCTGCGCTTTCTGGTGGGCTTGGCCGAGGCGCCTTCCTTCCCGGGAAATGCCCGTATCGTCGCAGCGTGGTTTCCTACGGCGGAGCGCGGCACCGCGTCGGCGATTTTCAACTCGGCGCAGTACTTCGCCACCGTGTTGTTCGCCCCACTGATGGGCTGGATCGTCTACACCTTCGGCTGGCAGCACGTGTTTATCGTGATGGGTGGCATCGGCATCCTGTTCTCGCTGATCTGGCTGAAACTGATCCACGGCCCGCGCCAGCATCCGATGATCAACGAAGCGGAGTTCAACCACATCGCGGCCAATGGTGCGATGGTCGACATGGATCAAGACAAGGGCAAGGGTAAGAAAACCGACGGCCCGAAGTGGGATTACATCCGCCAGTTGCTGACCAATCGCATGATGCTCGGCGTATACCTGGGCCAGTACTGCATCAACGGCATTACCTACTTCTTCCTGACATGGTTCCCGGTGTACCTGGTGCAAGAGCGCGGCATGACCATTCTCAAGGCCGGTTTCATTGCCTCGTTGCCGGCGATCTGCGGCTTTATCGGCGGCGTGCTCGGCGGCGTGATTTCCGACTACTTGCTGCGTAAGGGGCATTCGCTGACGTTCGCCCGCAAAGCGCCGATCATTGGTGGCCTGCTGATTTCCAGCAGCATCGTGGCGTGCAACTACGTGGATATCGAGTGGATGGTGGTGGGCTTCATGGCCCTGGCCTTCTTCGGTAAAGGCGTGGGCGCACTGGGTTGGGCGGTGGTGTCTGACACCTCGCCAAAACAAATCGCCGGCCTCAGTGGCGGTCTGTTCAACATGTTTGGCAACCTGGCGTCTATCAGTACGCCTATCGTGATCGGCTACATCATCAGCACCACCGGCTCGTTCAAATGGGCCCTGGTGTTTGTGGGCGCCAACGCGTTGCTGGCGGTGTTCAGCTACCTGGTGATTGTCGGCCCGATCAAGCGCGTGGTGCTCAAAGAGCCGCCAGCCAAGGGCCCTCAGTTGACTAACCTTACCGAAGCGCATTCCTGAGGGGCGATGACATGCAGTTGATTGAACATGCCGACTCACCGCGCTCGATTCGTTTGCACCCGCGCGACAACGTGGTGATCGTAGTGAACGACCAAGGCGTACCGGCCGGCACCGAGTTCCCGGACGGGCTGGTCACCGTGGACTTCATCCCCCAGAGCCACAAAGTGACCCTGGAAGATATCCCCGAAGGCGGGCAGATCATTCGCTACGGCCAGACCATCGGCTACGCCCTGGCGCCGATCCCGCGCGGCAGCTGGGTGCAGGAA
Organism: Pseudomonas sp. GW821-FHT05H12; assembly: GCF_059419385.1. Lineage (NCBI taxonomy): Bacteria > Pseudomonadati > Pseudomonadota > Gammaproteobacteria > Pseudomonadales > Pseudomonadaceae > Pseudomonas > Pseudomonas sp. GW821-FHT05H12. Next base: position 204,834 of record NZ_JBWKRS010000005.1, read on the forward strand.
GACCAGTTGCGCATGCCCACCGCGCCACCGCTGGACAGCCTGCCGCTGTCTACAGAGGTGCCGGAAACCCAGGCGCCGCTGGAAGGGTTTACCTTCGAGGGGTACCGCAACGCCGACGGCACTGTGGGCACGCGCAATATCCTCGGCATCACCACCACGGTGCAGTGTGTCACCGGGGTGTTGGACCATGCGGTCAAGCGCATCAAGGACGAGCTGCTGCCCAAGTACCCGCATGTCGATGACGTGGTGGCGCTGACCCACAGCTACGGCTGCGGCGTGGCGATCACCGCGACGGATGCCTACATCCCGATCCGTACCGTGCGCAACCTGGCGCGCAACCCGAACCTGGGCGGCGAAGCGCTGGTGATCAGCCTGGGCTGCGAGAAACTGCAGGCCGGGCAGGTGATGCACGACAACGACAGTTCGGTGGACCTGAGCGAGCCGTGGTTGTATCGGTTGCAGGATTCCAGCCACGGCTTTACCGAAATGATCGAGCAGATCATGGAGCTGGCTGAAACCCGCTTGAAGAAACTCGACCAGCGCCGCCGTGAAACCGTGCCGGCGTCGGAGTTGATCCTCGGTATGCAATGCGGTGGCAGCGATGCGTTTTCCGGTATCACCGCCAACCCGGCACTGGGCTACGCCTCGGACTTGCTGCTGCGGGCCGGGGCGACGGTAATGTTTTCCGAAGTCACGGAAGTACGTGATGCCATCTACTTGCTGACCTCGCGTGCCGAGACCAAGGCAATCGCCGAAGAATTGGTCCGGGAAATGGACTGGTACGACCGTTACCTGGCCAAGGGCGAGGCGGATCGCAGTGCCAACACCACGCCGGGCAACAAGAAGGGCGGGTTGTCGAACATTGTCGAGAAGTCCCTGGGCTCCATCGTCAAGTCCGGCAGCAGTGCGATCAACGGCGTGCTTGGCCCGGGTGAGCGTTTCAAGGGCAAGGGCCTGATCTTTTGTGCGACGCCGGCCAGCGACTTCGTGTGCGGCACCTTGCAACTGGCGGCCGGGATGAACCTGCACGTGTTCACCACCGGGCGCGGCACACCTTACGGGCTGGCGATGGCGCCGGTGGTGAAGGTGTCGACGCGCACGGAGTTGGCACAGCGCTGGCCGGACCTGATCGACATCGACGCGGGGCGAATTGCCACCGGGCGGGCGAGCATCGAGGAGCTGGGCTGGGAGTTGTTCCACTTCTACCTGGATGTGGCCAGCGGCAAGAAGCAGACGTGGGCGGAGCGCCATAAGCTGCACAACGACATCACCCTGTTCAATCCTGCGCCCATCACCTGATGGCTGGCACGGACCCTGTGGGAGCTGGCTTGCCTGCGATAGCGGTATATCAGTCGCAGATGTATCGGCTGACACACCGCCATCGCAGGCAAGCCAGCTCCCACATTTAAAGGTATTCACACATCAATAATGTGGGAGCGGGCTTGCCCGCGAAGGCGTCTTACCAGACGCTACAGGTCAGCATGGCTTATCATTAGCCACCTAACGACGCTCACCAAGGTTCTCCCCGGCATGCTGGCAATTTTCCTCACCACCCTCACCATCACCGCGCCGGTGTTTGCCATGCTGTTCCTGGGCGTGCTGCTCAAGCGCGTCAACTGGATCAACGACAACTTCATCCATGTGGCGTCGTCCCTGGTGTTCAACGTCACCATGCCGGCGTTGCTGTTCCTGGGCATCCTGCATGCCGACCTGCATTCGGCGCTCAAGCCGGGCCTGCTGATCTATTTTGCCGTCGCCACCCTGTTGAGCTTTGCCCTGGCCTGGGGCTGGGCGATCTTTCGCTGCCCGCGTGAAGACCGCGGCATTTATGCCCAGGGCGCGTTTCGTGGCAACAACGGGGTGATCGGCCTGGCACTGGCGGCCAGCATGTACGGCGACTACGGCATCTCCCTCGGCGCGATCCTCGCCGCGTTGGTGATTCTGTTCTACAACACCCTGTCGACCATCGTGCTGGCGGTGTACAGCCCAGTGATCAAGTCCGACCCGTGGAGCATCTGCAAAAGTGTGGTGGCCAACCCGTTGATCATCAGCGTGTTCGCCGCCACGCCCTTTGCGGTGTTCCAGATCGGTTTGCCCGGTTGGCTGGAGTCGTCCGGCCAGTACCTGGCGGACATGACCTTGCCGCTGGCACTGATCTGCATCGGTGGCACCTTGTCACTGGCCGCATTGCGCAAAAGCGGCAGCATGGCGCTGAGTGCCAGCCTGGTGAAGATGATCGGTTTGCCCGTGTTCGCAACGCTGGGCGCGTGGCTGTTGGGGTTTCGCGGGCCGGAACTGGGGATTCTGTTCCTGTACTTCGGCGCACCCACTGCGGCGGCGAGTTTCGTGATGGCCCGGGCGGCGGAGGGCAATCATGAACTGGCGGCGGCAATTATCGTGATCACCACCTTGATGGCGGCAGTGACCACGAATATCGGGATCTTTGTGTTGCAGGCGGGTGGTTGGATCTGAGTTTTGCGCCGTCCTTGAGGGCCCATCGCCGGCAAGCCGGCTCCCACATTTTGATTTGTGAACACATTCAAAGGTGGGAGCTGGCTTGCCTGCGATGGCTATCTAACAGTCACTGCTGGTCAGCCTGATACGCCTCGATCACTTCCTGCGCCGCCCGAAACGCATCAATCGCCGCCGGCACGCCGGCATACACCGCGCAATGCAGCAGCGCTTCACGAATCTCTTCTACGGTGCAGCCATTGTTCAGCGCCCCGCGCACATGGCCCTTGAGTTCCTGTGGGCACTTGAGGGCGGTGAGGGCGGCCAGGGTGATCAAGCTGCGGGTTTTAAGTGGCAACCCTTCGCGGTTCCACACACTGCCCCAGGCGTGCTCATTGACGAAATCCTGCAGCGGCTGGGTGAATTCGGTGGCGTTGCCCAGCGCACGGTCGACGAACACATCGCCCATGACCTGGCGACGCATCTCAACCCCGGGCTTCTTTTGATCGGTCATTGCGATTCCCTCTTGTGTTGGCGGCGCCAGGCTCGCAGCGTGCTGAACAACAGAAAAGCCACCAGCACTGGCAGGACGTAATACAGCATCAGGTGTTCAAGCTTGGTGGCCAGGGGCATGCCGGTGGTGAACGCCATCACATGCAGGCCATACGCCAGGTATAACCCGAGCAGCACCAGGCCTTCGGCGCGGGTCACGCGGTAGCCGCTGTAGAACACCGGCAGGCACAGCACCACCACACCGAGCATTACCGGCAGGTCGAAATCCAGAGCATTGGGCGATACCGACAGCGGTGAAGGCGCAAGCAGTGCGGTCAGCCCCAATACGCCCAGCAAGTTGAACAGGTTGCTGCCGATCACGTTGCCCACGGCGATTTCGCGCTCACCGCGCAGGGCGGCGATCAGCGATGTCGCGAGGCACGGCAGCGAGGTGCCGACGCCGATCAGGGTCAGGCCGATCACGCGCTCCGACAGGCCCAGTTCGCCGGCTACATCCACCGCTGCGCCGAGCAGCAGATGCCCGGCCAGTACCAGGATCAACAATCCGCCGAGCATCAGCAGCACGCTGCTCAGCCACGGCGCGCGGGCCACGGTGTCCAGTGTGCGCGGGCGGCGTGAATGGCGCGTCTGGTAATGCAGCACGCCAAGGTAGGCGACCAGCGCGACCAGCAGCACCAGGCCATCGGCCGGCGTCAGCTCTTCATTGGCCGCCAGGGTGAACACCAGCAGGCCGGCGAAGATCATCACCGGGATGTCCAGGCGCACCAACTGGCGCGAAACGCGCAATGGGATGATCAGCGCCGACAGGCCCAGGGTCACCAGGATGTTGAAGATGCTGCTGCCGATCACGCTGCCCACGGCGATGTCGGTGTTGCCGGCCAGGGTGGCTTGCAGGCTGACGGTCATCTGCGGCGCGCTGCTGCCGAAGGCGACGATGGTCAAACCGATGATCAGCGGTCGTACCTTGAGGCTGGCGGCCAGGCGCACGGCGGCGCGCACCAGGATTTCGGCGCCGACGATCAGCAGCACCAGGCCGCTGACCAGTTCCAGCAGGCTCCAGGGCGAGAGGGCGGTTAATCCGAAAATGGCCGGTCCTGCATCTTCAATTGCCCAGGGCTTGCACACGCACGCGCGCGGTGCCGCTGCTGATCATGCCCAATTGCTCGGCGGCCTTGCGTGAAAGATCGATCAAGCGTCCACGGGTATGCGGGCCGCGATCGTTGATGCGGACAACCACGGATTTGTCATTGTCGAGATTAGTGACCTTGACCTGGGTGCCAAAGGGCAGTTGCCGATGGGCGGCGGTCAGGGCGTTCTGGTTGAAGGGTTCACCGCTGGCGGTCTTGTTGCCATGGTGCTTGGCGCCGTAATAGGAGGCGGTGCCGGTTTCGTCGTAGCCGTTGGGGTTGATAACGCCGCTGGCGCAGCCGGCCAGCAGGGAGAACAGGGCCAGGAGGCCAAGTAGACGCTTCATTGCAAGATGCCCCCATGACAAATGTGGGAGCTGGCTTGCCTGCGATGCAGACGACTCGGTGTTTCAAACACACCGAGGTGATGCAATCGCAGGCAAGCCAGCTCCCACAGGGTATTCGGACAGGGGGTAAATCCCGCCCGGACCATTTACCGCTGTCAGCCTTCGAGCTTGCTTTTGAGCAATTCGTTCACCTGTTGCGGGTTGGCCTTGCCCTTGGAGGCTTTCATCGCCTGGCCCACAAAGAAGCCGAACATCTTGCCGCGCTTGGCTTCGTCTGCCGCACGGTATTGCTCGACCTGCTCGGCGTTGGCCGCGAGCATTTCATCCAGCACGGCCGAAATCGCGCCGCTGTCGGTGACTTGCTTGAGGCCGCGCTTCTCGATGATTTCGTCGGCACTGCCTTCGCCTGCAGCCATCGCTTCAAACACGGTCTTGGCGATCTTGCCGGAAATGGTGTTGTCCTTGATGCGCAGCAGCATGCCGCCCAGTTGCTCGGCGGTCACCGGCGCTTCGTCGATTTCCAGGCCCTGCTTGTTCAGCAGGCTGCCCAGTTCAACCATCACCCAGTTGGCTGCCAGCTTGGCGTCGCCGGCAATGCTCACGACCTTTTCAAAGTAGTTGGCTTGTTCACGGCTGGAGGCCAAGACGCTGGCATCGTAGACCGACAGGCCGAACTGCTCCTGGAAGCGCTCGCGTTTCTGCTGCGGCAGTTCCGGCAGGGTGGCGCGGATGTCGTTGAGGTACGCGTCCTCAAGCACCACCGGCAGCAGGTCCGGGTCGGGGAAGTAACGGTAGTCGTTGGCTTCCTCTTTACTGCGCATGGCGCGGGTTTCGTCTTTGTTCGGGTCGTACAGGCGGGTCTGCTGGATGACCTTGCCGCCGTCTTCGATCAGCTCAATCTGGCGACGCACTTCGGTGTTGATCGCCTTCTCGATGAAGCGGAACGAGTTGACGTTCTTGATCTCACAGCGAGTGCCGAACTCGACCTGGCCCTTTGGCCGTACCGACACGTTGCAGTCGCAACGCAGCGAGCCTTCGGCCATGTTGCCGTCGCAGATGCCCAGGTAACGCACCAGTGCGTGGATGGTCTTGACGTAGGCCACGGCTTCCTTGGCGCTGCGCATGTCCGGCTCGGAGACGATCTCCAGCAGCGGTGTGCCAGCACGGTTCAGGTCGATACCGGTGGCGCCCGGGAATTCTTCGTGCAGGCTCTTGCCGGCATCTTCTTCCAGGTGCGCACGGGTCACGCCAACGCGCTTGATGGTGCCGTCTTCCAGCGGGATGTCCAGGTGGCCCTTGCCGACGATCGGCAGTTCCATCTGGCTGATCTGGTAGCCCTTGGGCAGGTCCGGGTAGAAGTAGTTCTTGCGTGCGAACACGTTGTGCTGGCCGATCTCGGCGTCAATCGCCAGGCCGAACATCACGGCCATGCGCACCGCTTCCTGGTTCAGCACCGGCAGAACGCCAGGCATGCCCAGGTCGACCAGGCTGGCCTGGGTGTTGGGCTCGGAGCCGAACGTGGTGGCGCTACCGGAGAAAATCTTCGATTGGGTGGCGAGCTGGGTATGAATCTCCAGCCCGATCACAACTTCCCATTGCATAGTGTTCTCCTCAGAAGCCGGTAGGGGTGCGGGTGTGCCAGTCGGTGTGCAACTGGTACTGGTGCGCCACATTGAGCAGGCGGCCTTCCTGGAAATACGGGGCGAGCAGTTGCACGCCAACCGGCAGGCCATCGACGAAACCGGCAGGCATGGACAAGCCCGGCAGGCCCGCGAGGTTGGCGGTGATGGTGTAGAGGTCTTCGAGGTAGGCAGCGACCGGGTCGCCGTTCTTGGCGCCGAGCTTCCAGGCCGGGTTCGGCGTGGTTGGGCCGAGGATCACGTCGACTTCTTCGAAGGCGGCCATGAAGTCGTTCTTGACCAGGCGACGGATTTTTTGCGCCTTGAGGTAGTACGCGTCGTAGTAGCCGGCCGACAGGGCGTAGGCACCGACCATGATGCGGCGCTGCACTTCAGCACCGAAACCTTCGCCACGGGAGCGCTTATAAAGGTCGGTGAGGTCTTTCGGGTTTTCGCAGCGGTAGCCGAAACGCACACCGTCGAAGCGCGACAGGTTGGAGGATGCTTCAGCCGGGGCGATCACGTAGTACGCAGGAATCGCGTGCCCGTTGTTCGGCAGGCTGATTTCCTTGATCACGGCGCCGAGCTTCTCCAGCTCCTTGACGCTGCTGTGCACCAATTCAGCGATGCGTGGGTCGAGACCGGCGCTGAAGTATTCCTTCGGCACGCCGATGCGCAGGCCCTTGATCGAGGTGTTCAGGCTGGCGCTGTAGTCCGGCACCGGCTCGTCGATGCTGGTGGAGTCCTGTTTATCGAAGCCGGCCATGCCTTGTAACAATATTGCGCAGTCTTCGGCAGTGCGTGCCAACGGGCCGCCCTGATCAAGGCTGGACGCGTAGGCGATCATGCCCCAGCGGGAAACGCGACCGTAGGTCGGCTTCAGACCGGTGAGGTTGGTGAAGGCGGCAGGTTGGCGGATCGAGCCGCCGGTGTCGGTGGCGGTAGCGGCCGGCAGGAAGCGCGCAGCCACGGCGGCAGCCGAACCACCCGACGAACCACCGGGCACGTGCTCCAGGTTCCACGGGTTTTTCACCGCGCCGTAGTAGCTCGACTCGTTGGCCGAGCCCATGGCGAATTCGTCCATGTTGGTCTTGCCCAGGGTCACGGCCCCGGCCGCCGCCAGCTTGGACACCACGGTGGCGTCGTAGGGCGCCTTGAAGTTGTCGAGCATCTTCGAGCCGCAGCTGGTGCGAATGCCCTGGGTGCAGAACAGGTCTTTGTGGGCGATAGGCGCACCCAGCAGCGGGCTGTTTTCACCGTTGGCGCGACGTGCGTCGGCAGCCTTGGCCTGGCTCAGGGCCAGTTCTTCGGTGAGGCTGATGAAGCTGTTGACCTTCGGATCGTGCTCGGCGATGCGCGCCAGCAGGGTCTTGGTCAGCTCTTCGGAAGAAAACTTTTTGTCGGCGAGACCGCGGGCGATCTCGGCCAGAGTCATGTGATGCATGAAAGGCTCTTTCCCTTTAGTCGATGACTTTCGGAACCAGGTACAGGCCGTTTTCGACCGCTGGCGCGATGGACTGGTAGGCCTCGCGATTATTACTCTCGGTCACCACGTCTGCGCGCAGGCGCTGGCTGGCTTCCAGCGGGTGAGCCAGGGGCTCGATGCCGTCGGTATTTACGGCCTGCATCAGGTCGACCAGCCCGAGAATGCTGTTCAGGGCTGCGGTGGTCTGTGGAAGATCGGCATCATTGAGGCCAAGCGAGGCCAGATGCGCGATTTTTTCCACGTCGGAGCGTTCAAGCGTCATGGGAATCTCCAGTGGAAAACAGAACGGAGGCTGTCCGTGTGTTAGATTGTCGGAACACTACCGCATTTCTACGGTCTTACGGCCGCGATTGTGGGGTTAGGTGCACAGAAAGTCGGCCAATTTAGCACATTGGCGCCTTGCCCAAAATCCCTGTCGTTGTTAGAGTTTGCCGCACTTTTTTACCCACGCGTTGCCTAGGGTCCCTTTCCCATGTTCAAGAAACTGCGTGGCATGTTTTCCAGCGATCTTTCCATTGACCTGGGCACTGCCAACACCCTTATTTACGTGCGCGAGCGCGGTATCGTCCTGAATGAGCCATCGGTTGTGGCTATTCGGACGCACGGTAACCAGAAAAGTGTCGTTGCCGTCGGCACCGAGGCCAAGCGCATGCTCGGCCGTACACCGGGCAATATTGCCGCCATTCGTCCGATGAAAGACGGCGTGATCGCCGACTTCAGCGTCTGCGAGAAGATGCTGCAGTACTTCATCAACAAGGTTCACGAAAACAGTTTCCTGCAGCCCAGCCCTCGTGTGCTGATCTGCGTTCCGTGCAAGTCCACCCAGGTTGAGCGTCGTGCCATCCGTGAGTCGGCCCTGGGGGCCGGTGCCCGTGAAGTGTTCCTGATCGAAGAGCCGATGGCGGCTGCGATCGGTGCCGGCCTGCCGGTTGAAGAAGCGCGCGGTTCGATGGTGGTGGATATCGGTGGTGGTACCACTGAAATCGCCCTGATCTCCCTGAACGGTGTGGTGTATGCCGAATCCGTGCGTGTGGGCGGCGACCGTTTCGACGAAGCGATCATCACTTATGTGCGTCGTAACTACGGCAGCCTGATCGGCGAATCAACCGCCGAGCGCATCAAGCAGGAAATCGGCACCGCTTACCCGGGTGGCGAAGTTCGCGAAGTTGATGTTCGCGGTCGCAACCTGGCCGAAGGCGTTCCACGTGCCTTCACCCTGAACTCCAACGAAGTGCTGGAAGCTCTGCAAGAGTCCCTGGCCACTATCGTTCAGGCAGTGAAGAGCGCCCTGGAGCAATCGCCACCGGAGCTGGCTTCCGATATCGCCGAGCGTGGCCTGGTGTTGACCGGTGGTGGCGCCTTGCTGCGTGACCTCGACAAGCTGCTGGCCCAGGAAACTGGCCTGCCGGTGATCGTCGCCGAAGACCCGCTGACCTGCGTTGCTCGTGGCGGCGGCCGTGCACTGGAAATGATGGATAAACACACCATGGACCTGCTCTCCAGCGAATAAGTCGTTGCTGGTTAGCCCATGTTTCGCCCGCAGGCAGCACTTTGCAGTGCTGCCTGTTGGCGTTTATCTTCTTCAATCTGCATCCAGGCCGGTTAGATGCCGTATGAATAAAGAGAACATTTGCCTGGGAGGAGCGGCTTATTAAACCGCTTTTCGCCAAAGGCCCCTCATTGGGCGTGCGCCTGCTGGTGCTGGTCGTGCTTTCGGTCGCGCTGATGGTGGTCGATGCCCGCTTTGCACTGCTCAAGCCCGTGCGCAGCCAGATGTCGCTGGTGTTGATGCAGACTTACTGGATCACCGACCTGCCGCAACGTCTCTACCAGGGCGTGGCCAGCCAATTCGGCAGCCGCACCGAGCTGGTTGCCGAGAACGAAAAACTCAAGACCGAAAACCTGCTGCTGCAGGGGCGCATGCAAAAGCTGGCGGCCCTCACCGAGCAGAACGTTCGGCTGCGCGAGTTGCTCAATTCTTCCGCGTTGGTCAACGAGAAGGTCGAAGTGGCCGAGCTGATCGGCATGGACCCCAACCCCTTTACCCATCGCATCATCATCAACAAGGGTGAACGTGACGGCGTGGTCCTCGGCCAGCCGGTGCTCGATGCGCGTGGCCTGATGGGCCAGGTGGTGGAGCTGATGCCCTACACCTCGCGGGTTCTGCTGCTGACGGACACCACCCACAGCATCCCGGTGCAAGTGAACCGCAACGGCTTGCGTGCGATTGCCAGCGGTACCGGCAACCCGGAACGCCTGGAACTGCGCCACGTCGCCGACACGGCGGATATCAAGGAAGGCGACCTGCTGGTCAGCTCCGGCCTTGGTCAGCGTTTCCCGGCCGGCTACCCGGTGGCGACGGTCAAGGAAGTGATCCACGATTCCGGCCAGCCCTTCGCCATCGTGCGTGCCGTACCGACGGCGGCCTTGAACCGCAGCCGTTACCTGCTGCTGGTGTTCAGCGACAACCGCACGCCCGAAGAGCGCGCCAATGACGCCGCCCAGGCCCAGGAAGCGGAAGACAAGCAAAACGGTGTTGCGCCGATCGTGCCAGCAACCGTGCCAAAGCCGGCATTCGTGGGACCGCCTGCGCCCGCACCTGCTGCGGCGGCGCCCGTAGCCACTCCCGCCAAGCCTGCGGCTCACAGTACACGTGCGGCTAAACCGGCAGCGACCAAGCCACCGGCAGCGACGCCTGCGGTCAAGCCTGCGGCGACCGCCCCGGCAACCACACGGCAGAGGGAGGAATAATGGCCGGTACTCATTCGCGCAACGGCTGGATCGTCTGGCTGACCTTTGCCATCGGCTTGCTGCTCAGCGTTTCGCCACTGCCGCAATTCATGGAAATCCTGCGACCGCTCTGGCTGGCGCTGCTGCTGGCCTTCTGGTCGCTGAACCTGCCGCACAAGGTCGGCATGGTCACGGCGATGTTCCTGGGCTTGGCGGAAGATGTGCTCTATGGCACCTTGCTGGGGCAGAACGCGTTGATCCTCACGCTGATCACCTTTCTGGTGCTGTCGTTGCAACAACGGTTGCGCATGTTTCCGATGTGGCAGCAGTGCCTGGTGATCCTGGTGATCTTCGGCCTGGCGCAGTTGGTGCAGCTCTGGCTGAGCGCCTTGACGGGTAACCGTCAGCCAACGCTGGCGCTGGTATTGCCGGCGCTGGTCAGTGCGCTGCTGTGGCCTTGGATCAGTTTTGGCCTGCGTGGGTTACGTCGTCGCTATAAGATCAATTGAATGGATTGCGAGGCTCTGCCTGGTTATCGAACCCTACAGGGAGAGTCTGGAATGAATTCGCTTTATCTGGCCTCGGGCTCTCCGAGACGGCGTGAACTGCTGACCCAGATCGGTGTGCCCTTCACCGTGGTCAGCGCCGCTATAGATGAAACTCCTCTCACAAACGAACCTGCCGTTGCCTACGTCGAGCGCCTTGCGCGCGGCAAGGCGGCGGCGGGTTTTGCTGCGCTCGAAAACACCTCCGACGCTTGCGTGCTGGGGGCTGACACGGCCGTGATTGTCGATGGGAAGATCCTCGGCAAGCCCGTGGATCAAGCGGATGCCCTGGCCATGTTGATGGCGTTGGCGGGGCGTGAACATGAAGTCCTCACCGCCATAGCCCTGACTGACGGCCAACGTAGCGAAACTGTTTGTGTAAGCAGTCGTGTACGGTTTCGCGATATTTCTGTCGAAGAGGCTACAACCTACTGGCACAGTGGCGAACCCCAGGATAAGGCAGGCGGCTATGCTATCCAGGGCTTGGGATCGGTGTTTGTGGTTGGGCTCAACGGTAGTTATTCCGCCGTGGTCGGCCTGCCCGTGTGTGAAACCGCGCAACTGCTCGGCCAATTCGGCATACCCTGTTGGCAAAACCTTACCGTGCGTTGAACGCCGTATTCCAGCGCCAAGCCTTTAGCGATCGGTCACTATTGTGAAAACGCCTGAACGAGACCCAGCCATGAGTGAAGAGATTCTGATCAATATCACGCCGATGGAATCACGCGTGGCGGTGGTAGAAAACGGTGTTCTGCAAGAAGTGCACGTTGAGCGCACCCAGAAGCGCGGGATCGTTGGCAACATCTACAAAGGCAAAGTCGTGCGCGTCTTGCCGGGCATGCAGGCGGCATTCGTTGATATCGGCCTGGACCGTGCCGCGTTTATCCATGCTTCGGAAATCTCCTTGCGTGAAGGCCCTGCGGTAGAAAGCATCAGCGCCCTAGTGCACGAAGGGCAGAGCCTGGTGGTACAAGTCACCAAGGACCCCATCGGTTCCAAGGGGGCGCGGCTGACGACGCAGCTGTCGATTCCCTCGCGCTACCTGGTGTACATGCCGCGCACCGCCCACGTCGGCATTTCGCTGAAGATCGAAGACGAAGCTGAACGCGAACGCCTTAAAAAAGTGGTCAGCGACTGCGTGGCCGCCGAAGGCATCAAGGAAGCCGGTGGGTTTATCTTGCGCACTGCTGCCGAAGGTGCCGGCGCTGATGAAATCCTCATGGACATCCGCTACCTGCGGCGCTTGTGGGACCAGATTGGTGCGCAGATCAAGACCATCGGCGCGCCCAGCGTGATCTATGAAGACCTGGGCCTGGCCTTGCGCACCCTGCGCGATCTGGTCAGCCCCAAGATCGAGAAAATTCGCATCGACTCGCGGGAAACCTTCCAGCGCACCACGCAATTTGTCGCCGAGCTGATGCCGGAAATTGCCGACCGCCTGGAACATTACCCGGGCGAACGGCCGATCTTCGACCTGTATGGCGTCGAAGACGAAATCCAGAAAGCCCTGGAACGCAAGGTGCCGCTCAAGTCTGGCGGCTATTTGGTGGTAGACCCGGCCGAGGCCATGACCACGATTGACGTCAACACCGGCGCGTTCGTGGGGCACCGCAACCTGGAAGAGACCATCTTCAAGACCAACCTCGAAGCGGCGACTGCGATTGCTCGCCAGCTGCGCCTGCGTAACCTGGGCGGCATCATCATCATCGACTTCATCGACATGGAAGATGAAGAGCACCAGCGCCAGGTACTGCGTACGCTCGAGAAGCAGTTGGAACGTGATCACGCCAAGACCAACATCATCGGCATCACCGAGCTGGGCCTGGTGCAGATGACCCGCAAGCGCACCCGCGAAAGCCTGGAGCAGGTCCTGTGCGAACCGTGCAGCAGCTGCCAGGGCCGCGGTAAATTGAAAACTCCGGAAACCGTTTGCTACGAGATTTTCCGGGAAATCCTGCGTGAGGCGCGAGCCTACCAGGCCGAGGGTTATCGGGTGCTCGCTAACCAGAAAGTGGTAGATCGGTTGCTGGATGAAGAGTCCGGTAACGTTGCCGAACTGGAAGGGTTTATCGGGCGCACGATACGCTTTCAGGTCGAAACCATGTATTCCCAGGAACAATACGACGTGGTGCTGCTCTGATCCCCATTCGCTTACTTCCACGAGACCGGCAGACCTTGATCTGCCGTCCGCCTACTGCCTTGAGGGTCGCCTGACATGGAGCGTCTGATACGCTTTTTTGCCGCTTTGACCCGTTGGGGCCTGGGCCTCTGTGCGTTGCTGCTGGTGTTGGCGGCGGTGTACGTGAGCCTGGGGCGTGAATTGACCCCACTGGTGGCCGAGTACCGCGCCGAAATCGAAGCCAAGGCCCAGGCTGCGGTGGATATGCCCTTGCACATCGGCAGCCTCGAAGGGCGCTGGAGCGGTTTCGCCCCGGTGTTGCTGGCCCACGACGTGATGCTGGGCGAGGGCAGCAGTGCCTTGCGCCTGGATCAGGTCGAAGTGGTGCCGGACATGTGGGCCAGCCTGATGGCGCGCGAAGTGCGTATCGCCCATCTGGAAGTCAGCGGCCTGCAACTGAGCGTGAAGGAAGACAAGGACGGCCACTGGGCGCTGCAAGGCTTGCCGGTGCAGGACGACCAGCCGCTCGACCCTGAGCAACTGCTCAAGCGCATGCAAATGATCAAGCGCGTGTCGTTGCTCGATAGCCAGGTGACCTTGCAGCCGTTCGACCAGGCCCCCATGACCCTGACTTATGTCGGCATGAGCCTGCACACCGGCATGACCCGCCAGCGCCTCGACGCCCGCCTGACCCTGCCGGACGGCCAGCCGCTGGCCGTGAGCCTGCGCACGCGCATACGCGCCAGCCAATGGAAAGATGCAGAGGTGCAGGCCTACCTCAGCTTGCCGCAGAGCGATTGGGCCAAATGGGTTCCGGCCAAGCTGACCCAGCAATGGAAGCTCACCCAGTTCAAGGCGGGTGGCGAGTTCTGGCTGACCTGGGCCAAGGGCACTGTGCAAAGTGCCGTAGTACGTCTGAACTCACCCCAGGTGAAGGGCAGCTACGCCGACCGCAAGCCGGTCCACATTGAAAACCTCGCCCTCACCGCCTACCTGCAACGCAGTGACACGGGCTTGAGCGTGCTGTTGGATACGCTGGCGATGAACCTGGGGCAAACCCGTTGGGAATCGCGCGTGCAATTGCGGCAAACCCTGGCCACCGACAAAGACCTGGAGGTCTGGAAGCTGCAGGCCGATCGCCTGGACCTGACCCCGATTACGCCGCTGCTCAACGCCCTGGCGCCTCTGCCGGAAGGCTTTGCCAAGACCATCGACCACCTGAAGGCCACAGGCTTGCTGCGTAATGTGCTGGTGGATTTCCGTCCTCAAGACACCACCGATCAAAAAGTCAGCTTTGCCGCCAACCTTGAGCGGGTGGGCTTTGATGCCTACTTCGGTGCCCCTGCGGCGCGTAACGTGTCCGGCAGCATCAGCGGTGACCTGGGCCATGGCGAGTTGCGCATGGACAGCAAGGACTTTTCCCTGCATCTGTTTCCGATTTTCGCCAAGCCTTGGCAGTACATCCAGGCCAATGCGCGCCTGACCTGGAAGCTGGACAAAGAAGGCTTCACCCTGATCGCGCCGTATATCAAGGTGCTGGGTGAAGAAGGCAAGGTGGCCGCCGACTTCCTGATCCGCCTGCATTTTGACCATGACCAGGAAGACTACATGGACCTGCGGGTCGGCATGGTCGATGGCGATGGCCGTTTCACGCCCAAGTACCTGCCAGCCGTCTTGAGCCCGTCATTGGATGAATGGCTGCGTACGGCGATTCTCAAAGGTTCTGTGGACCAGGGGTTCTTCCAGTACCAGGGATCGCTGAACCACGACGCGCTGCCGGCTGCGCGCAATATCAGCCTGTTCTTCAAGGTGCATGACGCCGAACTCGCGTTCCAGCCGGGCTGGCCACATGTGAGCAAGGTCAACGGCGAAGTGTTTGTCGAGGAGAGCGGCGTGCGCATCCTGGCCAGCAAGGGCCAGTTGCTCGACACCAAGGTCAAGGACGTCTACGTCAATATTCCTCACGCGCCTGCCGGCAAAGACAGCCATTTGTTGCTGACGGGTGGGTTTTCCGGTGGCTTGGGCGATGGCCTGAAGATTCTTCAGGAAGCGCCGATTGGTACGGCGTCGACCTTTGCCGGCTGGAAGGGCGAGGGCGACCTGCAGGGCAAGCTGGACCTGGACGTGCCTTTGGCCAAGGGCACCGAGCCGAAGATCGTGGTGGATTTCCAGACCGACAAGTCGCGCCTGCAACTGGCGGAGCCGACCCTCGACCTGACCCAGCTCAAGGGTGACTTCCGTTTCGACAGCGCCAAGGGCTTGAGCGGGCAGAACATCACGGCCCAGGCATTCGACCGACCGATCACTGCGCAGATCTTTGCCGATGGCAAGCCGGGCAATCTCAGCACCCGCGTGGCTGCCAAGGGCCAGGTCACGGTCAAGCGATTGACTGACTGGTTGAAGATCAGCCAGCCATTGCCGGTGTCGGGTGATATTCCGTACCAATTGCAGCTCACCCTGGACGGTGCCGACAGCCAGTTGATGGTCAGCTCCAACATGAAGGGTGTGGCCGTTGACCTGCCAGCGCCCTTTGGCATGCCTGCCAGCCAGGGCCGCGACAGCGTGTTCCGCATGACGTTGCAGGGCGCCGAGCGGCGCTACTGGTTTGATTATGGCGAGCTGGCGAACTTCACCTTTGCTTCGCCGCCGGACAGGTTCAACGACGGCCGCGGCGAGTTGTTTCTGGGTGATGGCGATGCGGTATTGCCGGCGGCCAAGGGGCTGCGTATTCGCGGTGTGTTGTCGGAGCTGGATATCGATCCCTGGAAGAAGCTGATTGATCGCTACGCCGGCAATGACCCGGGCGGCAGCGCCAAGCAATTGCTCAGCGGCGCCGACTTCAAGGTGGGCAAGGTTACCGGCTTTGGCACCCAGTTCGATCAGGTCAACCTGCTGCTCGATCGCAAGCCGGCCGCCTGGGGCTTGCAGTTGGACAGCCAGCAGGCCAAGGGCACGGTCAACCTACCAGATGTCAAGGGCGCGCCGATTGCCATCAACCTGCAGTACGTGAAGCTGCCGGCCGTGGACCCGACGGTGCAGGCCGACGAAAACGCGCCGGACCCCTTGGCCGACATCGATCCGAAAGATATTCCGGCGCTGGATATCGCCATCGACCAACTGTTCCAGGGGCCCGATCTGGTCGGCGCCTGGTCGTTGAAGATCCGGCCCACCGCCAAGGGCCTGGCCTTCAATAACTTGGACCTGGGGCTCAAGGGCATGCAGCTCAAGGGCGCCGGTGGCTGGGAAGGTGCGCCGGGCAGCAGCGGCAGTTGGTACAAGGGGCGTCTGGACGGCAAGAACATCGCCGATGTCCTCAAGGGCTGGGGCTTTGCTCCAACGGTGACCAGTGAGGACTTCCACTTGGACGTGGATGGCCGCTGGCCGGGCTCACCGGCCTGGGTCGGGCCGAAGCGTTTCTCCGGTAGCCTTGACGCCGCATTCCGTAAGGGGCAGTTCGTTGAAGTGGAGGGTGGGGCGCAGGCCCTGCGGGTGTTTGGCTTGCTCAACTTCAACTCCATCGGTCGCCGCTTGCGCCTCGATTTCTCGGACTTGCTCGGCAAGGGCTTGAGCTATGACCGGGTCAAAGGCTTGCTGGCGGCCAGCAATGGCGTGTTCGTGACGCGTGAGCCCATCACCATGACGGGCCCGTCGACCAATCTTGAACTCAACGGCACACTGGACCTGGTGGCTGACCGCGTTGACGCTAAATTGCTGGTGACCCTGCCAGTCACCAACAACCTGCCAATTGCCGCATTGATTGTGGGGGCGCCCGCCATCGGTGGTGCGTTGTTCCTGATCGACAAGCTGATCGGTGACCGTGTTTCACGCTTCGCCAGCGTGCAGTACAAAGTGGAAGGCCCTTGGAAGGATCCAAAAATCACCTTCGACAAGCCTTTTGAAAAGCCAAACTGAGAGCCTGTGGAGTAGCATGGCCCCATGCCTTTTACGGAGTGTCGGCCCATGTCCTTTGCGGTAATTCAAATGGTCAGCCAGAGCGATGTGCTGGCCAACCTGGCCCAGGCTCGGCGTTTGCTGGAGCAAGCGGCGGCCGGTGGGGCGAAGCTGGCAGTGCTGCCGGAGAACTTCGCCGCCATGGGCCGTCGCGACGTGGCCGATATCGGCCGCGCCGAAGCCCTGGGCGAGGGCCCGATCCTGCCATGGTTGAAACAGACCGCCCGTGACCTCACCTTATGGATAGTGGCCGGCACGTTACCGCTGCCGCCCAAGGACCAGCCGAACGCCAAGTCCAATGCCTGCTCGCTGCTGGTCGATGATCATGGCGAAATCGTCGCCCGTTACGACAAGCTGCACCTGTTCGATGTCGACGTCGCCGATTCTCGGGGTCGTTATCGGGAATCCGACGACTATGCTTTTGGTGGCAACGTGGTGGTGGCGGACACTCCGGTGGGGCGATTGGGCCTGACGGTGTGCTACGACTTGCGCTTCCCGGAGCTGTACAGCGAATTGCGTGCAGCCGGAGCCGAATTGATTACCGCACCCTCGGCCTTTACGGCGGTGACGGGCGCTGCGCATTGGGACGTGCTGATCCGTGCGCGGGCCATCGAGACCCAGTGCTACCTGCTGGCAGCGGCGCAGGGTGGTGTGCACCCGGGCCCACGGGAAACCCATGGGCATGCGGCGATTGTCGACCCTTGGGGGCGTGTGCTGGCACAACAGGATAGAGGCGAAGCGGTGTTGTTGGCCGAACGCGACAGCAGTGAACAGGCGTCGATACGGGCGCGCATGCCGGTGGTCAACCATCGGCGCTTTTTCTCGCAGGGCGCACAGCGGCCTGCTTCAGAACGATGAATTTAAGGCCAAACCTATGAGCGAGTTGTTGTCCTCAGTCAGTGAACACCTCCTGGCACCCGGTGGCGTGACCATCGAAAGTTTGCAAACCGTGCTTGGCGATCTGGCCGGGCCCGGTATCGACGCGGCCGACCTGTATTTCCAGGGGCAGATCTCCGAGTCCTGGGCCCTGGAAGACGGCATCGTCAAGGAAGGCAGTTTCAACCTCGACCAGGGTGTGGGCGTGCGTGCGCAATCCGGTGAGAAAACCGGCTTTGCCTACAGCAACGCGATCACCCTGGAAGCCTTGGGCCTGGCGGCACGCGCTGCGCGGTCGATCTCCCGTGCCGGTCAAAATGGCACGGTGCAGGCGTTCAGTACCCAGGACGTGGCCCAGTTGTATGCGCCGGATAACCCCCTGGAAGTGATCAGCCGTGCCGAGAAGGTCGAGCTGCTCAAGCGTGTCGACGCCGCCACGCGTGCCCTCGACCCGCGTATCCAGCAAGTCACCGTGAGCATGGCTGGTGTATGGGAGCGCATCCTGGTGGCGTCCACCGATGGTGGGTTGGCGGCGGATGTGCGGCCGCTGGTGCGCTTCAACGTCAGCGTGATTGTCGAGCAGAACGGCCGCCGCGAGCGCGGTGGCCACGGCGGCGGTGGGCGTACCGACTACCGTTATTTCCTCGCCGAGGATCGTGCCATGGGCTACGCCCGTGAGGCGCTGCGCCAGGCGTTGGTGAACCTCGAAGCCATTCCGGCGCCAGCGGGCACGTTGCCGGTGGTGTTGGGTTCGGGCTGGTCCGGCGTGCTGCTGCACGAAGCCGTTGGCCATGGCCTGGAAGGTGACTTCAACCGCAAGGGCAGTTCGGCTTATAGCGGGCGCATGGGTGAAATGGTCGCGTCCAAGCTGTGCACCATTGTCGATGACGGCACCCTCGCGGGTCGCCGTGGTTCGCTGAGCGTCGACGATGAAGGCACGCCCACCGAATGCACCACGCTGATCGAAAACGGCGTGCTCAAGGGCTACATGCAAGACAAGCTCAATGCGCGCCTGATGGGCGTGGCGCGTACCGGTAACGGTCGCCGCGAGTCTTACGCGCACCTGCCGATGCCACGCATGACCAACACCTACATGCTCGGCGGCGAAAGCGACCCGGCTGAAATCATTGCCTCGGTAAAGCGCGGTATCTACTGCGCCAACCTCGGTGGTGGCCAGGTGGACATCACCAGCGGCAAGTTCGTGTTCTCCACCAGCGAGGCGTACTTGATCGAAGACGGCAAGATTACCGCGCCGGTCAAGGGGGCGACGTTGATTGGCAACGGGCCGGAGGCCATGAGCAAGGTGTCGATGGTCGGTAACGACCTGTCGCTGGACAGCGGCGTGGGTACGTGCGGGAAGGATGGGCAGTCGGTGCCGGTGGGTGTCGGCCAGCCAACGCTGAAGATTGATGCGATCACCGTGGGTGGCACGGGTTCGTAAGAAAGGGGGAGCTTCGGGTGGCGACGATCGCCACCCGGGGAAGGGATCAACGCAGGCCGCGTTGGGTCTCGTCCAGCTCTCGGATGTACTTGAAGATTTTACGGCTGGTGGCCGGCGCCTTGTTATGCGCCAGTTCGTGTTGAGCCTGACGGATCAGGGAGCGCAGCTGCTGGCGGTCCGCGTCCGGGTACTCGGCCACGAATTTCTCCAGCACGGCGTCATCGCCCGCGATCAGGCGGTCACGCCAACGTTCCAGGTTGTGGAAGCGTTCGTTGTACTGGCGGGTGGAGGCATCGGTTTGATCGAGCAAGGCGAGAATGGCGTCAGTGTCCTGATCACGCATCAGCCGGCCGATAAACGCGATGTGACGTTTACGCGCGATATTCGCGGTGTGCTTGGGTGCATCGGCCAAGGCCCGGCGCATTTCGTCGGTCAGTGGCAGTTTTGCAATCAAATCCTTCTTGAGCGTTGTAAGGCGCTCGCCGAGGTCAACCAGAGCATGCAGCTCGCGTTTGACCTGGGATTTGCTTTTCTCCCCATCGAGGGAGTCGTCGTAAGAATCAACCATGGTGGCAGTCCGCAAAGAAACGCCGCCATGATAACCAGTCGGGGGCCGCTTGTCCGGCCCGGTCGCTCGATGGCCTTAACCGAAAGCAGAATTTGAGTGGAGAAAACCATGAGTGCAGCCCAAAGCGTCGGTCCGCAAGCGTTACCGGCACTGCAGGAACAAGTCGAGCAGATCCTTGCCGAGGCCAAGCGCCAGGGGGCGAGTGCCTGTGAAGTGGCGGTGTCGCTGGAGCAGGGGCTGTCGACTTCAGTGCGTCAGCGGGAAGTGGAAACCGTCGAGTTCAACCGCGACCAGGGCTTTGGCATCACCTTGTATGTAGGGCAGCGCAAAGGCTCGGCCAGTACCTCGGCCAGCGGCCCGGAGGCGATCCGCGAGACCGTCGCTGCCGCGTTGGCGATCGCCAAGCACACCTCCGAAGATGAAAGCTCGGGCCTGGCCGACAAGGCGTTGATGGCCAAGGATTTGAAGGATTTCGATCTGTTCCACGCGTGGGACATTACGCCGGAGCAGGCTATCGAACAGTCGCTGGCCTGTGAGGCGGCGGCGTTCGACGCTGATGCCCGCATCAAGAACGCCGATGGCACCACGTTGAGCACGCATCAGGGTTGCCGTGTTTATGGCAATAGCCATGGGTTTATCGGAGGTTATGCGTCCACCCGTCACAGCTTGAGCTGCGTGATGATCGCCGAGGCCAATGGCCAGATGCAGCGTGATTATTGGTATGACGTGAACCGCCAAGGCGAGCTGCTGGCCGATCCCGCCAGCATTGGCCAGCGCGCTGCACAGCGTGCCGCGAGCCGCCTGGGCGCACGTCCGGTGCCCACCTGCGAAGTGCCGGTGCTGTTTTCGGCGGAACTGGCGGGTGGTTTGTTCGGGAGTTTCCTGGGGGCGATTTCCGGTGGGAACCTGTACCGCAAGTCTTCCTTCCTGGAAGGGGCCATCGGCCAGAAGCTGTTTCCGGAGTGGCTGACCATCGATGAGCGTCCGCATTTGATGCGCGCCATGGGCAGCTCGGCGTTTGATGGTGATGGCCTGGCGACTTATGCCAAGCCGTTCGTCGAGAAGGGCGAGTTGGTGTCCTACGTACTGGGCACTTACGCCGGACGCAAGCTCGGTTTGCCAAGCACTGCCAACTCGGGTGGCGTGCACAACCTGTTCGTGACCCATGGCGATGAAGATCAGGCCGCGCTGCTCCGGAAGATGGGGCGTGGGCTGCTGGTGACTGAACTGATGGGCCACGGCCTGAATATGGTCACCGGTGATTACTCCCGTGGCGCGGCGGGTTTCTGGGTGGAGAACGGTGAGATTCAGTTCGCCGTCCAGGAAGTGACCATCGCCGGCAACATGCGCGACATGTTCAAGCAGATCGTCGCCGTGGGTAATGACCTGGAACTGCGCAGCAACATTCGCACGGGCTCTGTGTTGATCGAGCGGATGACCGTCGCCGGCAGTTGATCCTCACACGCTAAACCAAAAGGCGCGCCATCTTGCAGAGGGCGCGCCTTTTTTCATGGCTGCGTTTCAGTCCGATTAAAGTGCCACTCTTGTTTTGATTCTCAATATCATTTAATAATAAATATCATTACCGAGTGAGTGTGGATCATGAGTTCTGTCCTGCATGAGGATCCGTACCTGGAAAGCTGGCGCTGGATGAGTCGTCAGATTCGCTGCGGCCTCGACCCCAATGAACCTCGCCTGATCGAACATTACCTCAATGAGGGGCGATACCTGGCGTGCTGCACGGCGACCCATCCGTGGACGATTGCCGAAACCTCGTTCCGCCTCCTGATCGACACCGCCACTGATATCGCGCTGCCTTGGCACTGGCGATCCCTGTGTCTGGACCAAGCCTGGCGCCCACTGCGCGACCTGGAAAAACTCTCTCTGTGTGCCTGCCGCCTCAAGCGCTGGCAGACCTTTGCCTGGCAATTGGCAACCTGCGAATTGCTGCCGTCTATTTCTCACTCCGACCTGGTGCAAGGATCTAACGATGAGTAACACCCGTATCGAACGCGACAGCATGGGCGAACTGCAAGTGCCGGCCGAGGCCTTGTATGGTGCGCAAACCCAGCGCGCAGTGAACAATTTCCCGATCAGTCATCAGCGTATGCCGGCGCAATTCATTCGCGCGCTCATCCTGGCCAAGGCAGCGGCCGCCAAGGTCAACGTCGACCTCAAGCAGATCAGCGAAGGGCAGGGCAAGGCCATCGTCGATGCCGCCCAGGGCTTGCTCGAAGGCGACTTCATGCCGCATTTCCCAGTAGATATCTTCCAGACCGGCTCCGGCACCAGCTCCAACATGAACGCCAACGAGGTGATTGCTACCCTCGCCAGCCGTTTGCTCGGTGAGGCGGTCAACCCCAATGACCACGTCAACTGTGGCCAGAGCAGCAACGACATCATCCCGACCACGATTCACGTCAGCGCTGCTTTGGTCCTGCACGAGCAAACTCTGCCGGCCCTGCTGCACCTTGTGCAGGTGATCGAACAGAAGGCCGAAGAGGTTCACCCGTTCATCAAGACCGGTCGCACCCACCTGATGGATGCCATGCCGGTGCGCATGAGCCAGGTGCTCAATGGCTGGGCGCAGCAACTGAAGGCCAATATCGGCCATTTGCAGGACTTGCTGCCGAGCCTGCAGGCATTGGCTCAAGGTGGCACGGCAGTGGGCACCGGGATCAACGCGCACCCTGAGTTCGCCGCGCGCTTCAGCCAGCAACTGAGCCATCTCACCGGCGTGAAATTCACCCCGGGCAAAAACCTGTTTGCACTGATTGGCTCCCAGGACACCGCCGTTGCCGTATCCGGTCAACTGAAAGCCACAGCGGTCTCATTGATGAAAATCGCCAATGACCTGCGCTGGATGAACTCCGGTCCACTGGCGGGCCTGGGCGAAATCGAGCTGGAGGGCCTGCAACCTGGCTCTTCGATCATGCCCGGCAAGGTCAACCCGGTGATCCCGGAGGCGACCGCCATGGTGGCCGCGCAAGTGATTGGCAATGACACGGTGATCACCGTCGCCGGCCAGTCAGGCAACTTCGAGCTCAACGTGATGTTGCCGATCATCGCCCAGAACCTGCTCGGCAGCCTTGAATTGCTGGCCAACGCCAGTCGCTTGCTGGCAGACAAAGCCATCGCCAGCTTCAAGGTCAACGAAGGCAAGCTCAAGGAAGCGCTGTCGCGTAATCCGATCCTGGTCACTGCACTCAACCCGATCATTGGTTATCAAAAGGCCGCTGAAATCGCCAAGAAGGCCTATCAACAGGGCCGCCCTGTGATTGATGTCGCCCTCGAGCACACCGACTTGCCGCGCAGCCAGCTGGAGGTCCTGCTGGACCCGGAAAAGCTCACCGCTGGCGGCGTGTAACCACCGACCCTGCTTTGGAGGCTCACCATGGAGCACTGGAAACGCACGATCGAACGGGCCAATCGCTGCTTTATGGCGGGCGAATTGGTCGACGCTCGGGAGGCCTATTTGCAAGCCCTGGCCCTGGCTCAAGTGTTATTCGAGCGCTGGGCGGATGCCGACGAAGCAGTGGCGGCTTGCGTCATTTCCCATCACAACCTGGCGGACCTGCATTTGCGCCTGAACCAGCCGGAGGAGAGCGCGGAATACCTGTGCGCTATCCACCAGCGCCTGCTTCAGACCATGCAGGACCCGCGGCTGAGCCCGCAATTGCGCGAAGCAGCCCTGCGTCAGAGCAGCAAGACCTACGTCGAGTTGTTGAATTTCATCAGCGATCACGGTGAGTACCCGCGTACCCATCGCTTGCTGGGCGGCACTGCGGCGCAAACGGATGCGTCGATCCGCAACAGTCCTTATTACGGAGCTCATTGATATGACTTACACGTTGCCAGCCTTGCCCTACGCCTACGATGCTCTTGAGCCGCATATCGATGCGCAGACCATGGAGATTCACTACACCAAACATCACCAGACCTACATCAACAACCTCAACGCGGCGGTCGAGGGCACTGAGTTTGCGGGTTGGCCGGTAGAGCGGCTGGTGTCCAGCGTGCAGCAATTACCGGAAAAACTGCGGGCTGCGGTCATCAACCAAGGCGGTGGGCATGCCAACCACTCGCTGTTTTGGGCCGTGATGTCGCCCAAAGGTGGCGGCAAGCCAGAGGGCGCGTTGGGCAAGGCCATCGATGAGCAATTGGGTGGTTTTGACAGCTTCAAGGAAGCCTTCACCAAGGCCGCCCTAACCCGTTTCGGCAGCGGCTGGGCGTGGCTGAGCGTCACCCCGCAAAAGACGTTGGTGGTGGAAAGCAGCGGTAACCAGGACAGCCCGTTGATGAGTGGCAACACGCCGATCCTGGGTCTCGACGTCTGGGAGCACGCCTATTACCTGCTCTACCAGAACCGCCGCCCCGAATATATCAACGCCTTCTACAGCGTCATCAACTGGCCGGAAGTCGCCGCACGCTACCAGGCCGCGTTGGCCTGATATTCATCCAATAACAAGATCTAAGGCCGACTATGGGCACTGAAACACTGGCGATCAGCAGCGGGCGAATGTTTCGTTATGCGTTTGGCTCGCTGCTGCTGTTGGCAGGTACTGCATTGCTGGTGGCTCACGGGCTGGCCTGGCTGGATCTCGAACCGCGCATTCTGCGGGCACTGCAGGGCGGGGCGATTTGCGCGCTCGGCACTGCATTGGGTGCGGTGCCGGTGTTGGTGATTCGCCGGATGCCCGTCGCGCTCAGCGATACCTTGTTGGGTTTTGGCGCGGGTGTGATGCTCGCTGCCACAGCGTTTTCGCTGATCGTGCCGGGTATTACCGCAGCTGAAAGCCTGGGGCTTTCGCCTTGGGGCGCCAGTGGCTTGATCAGTTTCGGCATCATGCTGGGCGCCTTCGGGTTGTACCTGGTCGACCGCAAGGTCTCCGGCGCAAGCCCGGAAATGCTGGTGGGCACACCGGATAACCCTGTGATTCCCCCGCGCATCTGGCTATTCGTGTTTGCAATCATTGCCCACAACATCCCGGAAGGCATGGCTGTTGGTGTCTCGGCGGGCGGTGGTATGCCGGATGCGGACAGCCTGGCCATGGGCATAGCCCTGCAGGATGTGCCCGAAGGTCTGGTGATTGCGTTGGTATTGGCTGGGGCAGGGATGTCGCGGGTCAAGGCGTTCTTGATCGGCGCGGCGTCAGGTTTGGTGGAGCCGGTATTTGCCGTGCTTTGCGCCTGGCTGGTCAGTCTGGCCGAGGTGCTGTTACCGCTTGGGTTGGCGTTGGCGGCGGGTGCGATGCTGTTGGTCGTGACTCACGAGGTCATCCCGGAGTCGCGGCGCAATGGTCACGAAAAACTCGCCAGCCTTGGCCTATGCATCGGCTTTTGCTTGATGATGGTGATGGACACGGCCCTGGGATAAACCGCTTTCCGTAGGAGCCCGGCTTGCCGGCGATGGCGTCCTCAAGTCCAACACCTGACTCAAAGGCCTCATCGCCGGCAACCCGGACTCCTACAAAGGGATGGGGCTATTCGCCTTCGTCGAAGAAGTTATTGATCAGCGCCACCAGCGCGGCCATGGCTTCGTCTTCCTGCTCGCCTTCTGTCTTCAAGTGAATCCTGGTGCCTTTGCCAGCCGCCAACATCATCATGGCCATGATGCTCTTGCCATCGACCATGGACTCCGGCGTGCGCCCGGCGCGGATCTGGCAAGGAAACTGCCCGGCCACGCCGACGAATTTGGCTGAGGCGCGGGCGTGCAGGCCCAGCTTGTTGATGATTTCAATTTCCAGAGCGGGCATCGCGCAGGTGTTCCTTTCAGCTAAGGTCGCGGTGGCGGACCTGGACGTTCTTGAGGGTTTGTTGCAGCACCTGGCCCAGGCGCTCAGTCAGGTAGACAGAGCGGTGGTGACCACCGGTGCAGCCAATGGCAATGGTGACATACGCGCGATTGCTCGCGGCAAAGCGGGGTAGCCATTTGAGCAGGTAGCTGGAGATATCCTGGAACATCTCTTCAACATCCGGCTGCGCGGCCAGGTATTCGGCTACCGGCAAGTCCAGCCCGGACTGTTCGCGCAGTTCCGGCTTCCAGTAGGGGTTGGGCAGGCAGCGCACGTCGAACACCAGGTCAGCGTCTACTGGCATGCCGCGCTTGAAGCCAAACGACTCCACGAGAAACGCAGTACCCGGTTCAGGCTGGTTGAGCAGGCGCAATTTGAGTGCGTCACGCAGCTGGTACAGGTTGAGGCTGGTGGTGTTTATCTTGAGGTCGGCAAGGTCAATGATCGGGCCCAGCAGCTTGGTTTCATCCTCGATGGCTTCTGCCAGGGAACGATGGGGGCTGCTGAGGGGGTGACGTCGGCGGGTCTCGGAAAAACGCTTGAGCAGGGTCTCTTCGTCGGCGTCCAGGTACAGCACATCACAATGAATATGCTTGGCCCGCACTTCTTCGAGCAATAGTGGGAAGCGCTCAAGGTGGCTGGGCAGGTTGCGAGCATCGATCGAAACGGCAACCAGCGGCTGGGCCAGTTCGGTGTGGATCAGCGCGCGTTCCGCCAATTCCGGCAGCAGGCCGGCCGGCAGGTTGTCGATGCAATAGAAGCCGTTGTCCTCAAGAACATTGAGGGCGGTACTTTTACCCGAGCCGGAGCGGCCGCTGACGATGATCAAACGCATGATTACTGCCCGTTCTGTTCATCCAGGACAACCTGATAGAGCGCCTCGTTGCTGCTGGCGCTGCGCAGTTTGTCGCGTACTTCCTTGCGGTCGAGCATGCTGGCGATCTGCCGAAGCAGTTCCAGGTGCGCATCGGTGGCGGCTTGCGGGACCAGCAGGACAAACAGCAGGTCGACCGGAGCGCCGTCGATGGCGTCGAAATCGATGGGGGCATCCAGGTGGAGCAGGGCGCTCACCGGGGATTCACAGCCTTGCAGGCGGCAGTGGGGAATGGCGATGCCGTTGCCAAAACCGGTAGAACCGAGTTTTTCACGGGCGATAAGCGCCTCATACACAGCTTGCGTATCCAGCTCGGGCACTTCGCGGCCGATCAGGTTGGCAATTTGTTCGAGGGCGCGCTTTTTACTGCCGCCCGGCACGTTCACGAGGGAACGGCCGGGGGTCAGGATGGTTTCAAGTCGGATCATGGGGGGAGAGTTAACGACCTGTACCTTGCATCAGGTGCAGATTCTTTTCCTTATGCTTTATGAGTTGGCGGTCCAGCTTGTCGTAGAGCGAGTCGATCGCCGCGTACATGTCTTCATGCTCCGCATTGGCGACGAGCTTTGCATTCGGTACGTGCAGGGTGGCCTCGATTTTCTGCTTGAGCTTATCGACCTCCATGATGACCTGCACGTTGGTGATCTTGTCAAAATGCCCTGCCAGCTTGTTCAGCTTGCTCTCGGTGTATTCACGCAGGGGTTTGGTGACTTCCAGCTGGTGTCCACTGATGTTGACTTGCATACAGCTTCTCCTTCGTTGCCAGTGCATAAAGCGGCAGGCCGGGGTGCCTGCCACTGGAACGCTGTGGCCCGCCCGTCACATCAAACGCTTACGCTCGCTGGAAGGCGCGATCCCAAGGGATTCGCGGTACTTGGCGACGGTTCGACGGGCGACCTGAATGCCTTGTGCCTCCAGTAAACCAGCGATCTTACTGTCACTCAATGGCTTTTTCTGATTTTCCGCGGCAACCAGTTTTTTGATGATCGCGCGAATCGCCGTGGACGAGCATTCACCGCCTTCGGAGGTGCTGACGTGGCTGGAGAAAAAGTATTTCAGCTCATAAATACCCCGTGGGGTATGCATGAATTTCTGCGTGGTCACCCGGGAAATCGTCGATTCATGCATGCCCACCGCTTCTGCAATATCGTGCAGCACGAGGGGCTTCATCGCCTCGTCACCGTATTCCAGGAAGCCGCGCTGGTGCTCGACGATCTGGGTGGCAACCTTCATCAGGGTTTCGTTGCGGCTTTGCAGGCTCTTGATGAACCAGCGTGCTTCCTGCAGCTGGTTGCGCATGAAGGTGTTGTCGGCGCTGGTGTCGGCGCGGCGTACAAAACCGGCGTACTGCGGGTTGACGCGCAGGCGTGGCACCGATTCCTGGTTGAGCTCCACCAGCCAGCGCTCGTTGTCCTTGCGCACAATCACATCAGGGACGACGTATTCGGCTTCGCTGGACTCGATTTGCGAACCTGGGCGCGGGTTGAGGCTCTGCACCAGCTCGATGACCTGGCGCAGGTCGTCTTCCTTGAGCTTCATACGACGCATCAGCTGGCTATAGTCGCGGCTGCCCAGCAGGTCGATGTAGTCATTGACCAGGCGTTGGGCTTCGGCGAGCCAGGGCGTCTTGGCTGGAAGCTGGCGCAGTTGCAGCAGCAGGCACTCGCTGAGGGTGCGGGCGCCGATGCCTGCTGGCTCGAATTGCTGGATGCGGTGCAGGACGGCTTCGATTTCGTCCAGTTCAATGTCCAGTTCCGGATCGAAGGCTTCAAGAATCTCTTCAAGCGTCTCGTCTAGATAACCCTGGTTATTGATGCAGTCGATCAGGGTCACGGCGATCAGGCGATCGGTGTCGGACATCGGCGCCAGGTTCAGTTGCCACAGCAGATGGCTCTGCAGGCTCTCGCCGGCGGACGTTCGGGTGGTGAAATCCCACTCGTCATCATCATTGCTCGGCAGGCTACTGGCGCTGGTCTGGTAGACGTCTTCCCAGGCCGTGTCCACGGGAAGTTCGTTGGGAATGCGTTCGTTCCATTCGCCGTCCTCCAGGTTGTCCACCGTCGGGGCGGTTTCCTGATAGGAGGGTTCCTGCACGTCGGAATTGGGTTTTTGCTCGATGTTGTCGGCCAGCGGGTCTGCATTATCGAAGTCGTCGCCTTCTTCCTGGCGTTCGAGCATCGGATTGGACTCCAGGGCCTCCTGGATTTCCTGTTGCAGGTCCAGTGTGGACAATTGGAGCAGGCGGATGGCCTGTTGCAGCTGCGGTGTCATCGTCAGCTGCTGGCCCATTCTCAGGACTAGCGATGGTTTCATGGCAGGGGCTTAACACCTTATTCGCCGGCGCAATGCGCCATCCACGACAGGGCGCGTGAGCGCCAAACATAAGCAAATTATATGCCTGATATCGGGGGCTTTGCCTAGAGCGCGGTAACAATAAAAAGCCGGAGGTTTCTATTGACTCCCGCGCGTCTCGGCAAACGGCCTGACACCACGGTGTTTACAGGCGGAACTCGTGACCCAGGTACACTTCCTTGACCAGTTCGTTGGCCAGGATGGTGGCGGAATCGCCTTCGGCGATCAGCTGGCCATCGTTGACGATATAAGCGGTTTCACAGATATCGAGGGTTTCACGAACGTTGTGGTCAGTGATCAGTACACCGATGCCCTTGGCCTTGAGGTGGTGGATGATCTGCTTGATGTCGCCCACCGAAATCGGGTCGACGCCAGCAAAGGGTTCGTCCAGCAGGATGAACTTCGGTGCGGTGGCCAATGCGCGGGCAATTTCCACGCGACGACGCTCACCACCGGACAAGCTCATGCCCAGGTTGTCACGGATATGGTTGATGTGGAATTCCTGCAGCAGGCTTTCCAGTTCCTTGCGGCGGCCATCGCGGTCGAGCTCCTTGCGGGTCTCAAGGATCGCCATGATGTTGTCCGAAACCGACAATTTGCGGAAGATCGACGCTTCCTGGGGTAGATAGCCGATACCGGCACGAGCACGACCGTGCATCGGCTGGTGGCTGACGTCCAGGTCGTCGATCAGAACGCGACCCTGATCCGCCTGGACCAGGCCGACAATCATGTAAAAACAGGTGGTCTTGCCGGCACCGTTGGGGCCGAGCAGGCCGACGATCTGGCCGCTGTCGATCGACAGGCTGACGTCGCGCACGACCTGACGGCTTTTGTAGGCCTTGGCCAGATGCTGGGCTTTCAGGGTTGCCATTACTCGGCCTTCTTCTTCGGCTGGATAACCATGTCGATACGCGGACGAGGTGCGGTGACCTTGTTGCCATTGGCGCGACCGGCGTTGGCGACCTGTTTCACAGTGTCATAGGTGATTTTTTCACCTTCCGTGGTGTTGCCGTCGGTGCTGACAACCTTGGCCTGGTCAATCAGGACAATGCGGTTCTGCTGGGCGTGATACTGGATGGTCTTGCCGTAGCCCTTCATCGGAGCGGTATCGGCAGGCGCCTGCTTCTGCTCGAAATAGGCCAGGTTGCCCACCGACGTCACGACGTCGATGTCGCCCGCCTTGGTGCGGGTCAGTGTCACGGTATTCCCGGTGATTTTCATCGACCCCTGGGTAATGATCACGCCACCGGTGTAGGTCGCGACACCTTGCTTGTCATCCAGCTGCGCATCGTCAGCCTGGATGTGGATCGGTTGCTGGCTATCGTTCGGCAGAGCCCAGGCGCTCACGCTTCCCAGTGCTGCGCCCAGACCGAGCAAAATAGGGAGAGTTTTAACGAGCCTCATACTGTCCTCTTACGTTCGATAGCAGGTGTATCCTGCTTTCTTTCAAATACGCTTTCATTCCCTTGCCAGTCGATACACCGCCAGCGCCGTCGATTCTAACGTCTTGCTCGGTCTGCGCATATTGCTTCTGCGGGAATACGGTCATGCGACTGCTGGTAATCACGGTGTCGCGGTTCTTGTCGTCGGTGCGCGCAACGCGCACCGAGTCGATCAGTTCCACCTGGGTGCCGTCCGGGTTGACCTCGCCACGCTTGCTGGTGACGTGCCACGGAAACTCGGTGCCGCGGTAGATGTTCATGTCCGGATTGGTGAGCAGGGTCACTTCAGTGGCCTTCAAGTGCTCGACCTTGTCCGATGTCATCTCGTACTGCACCTTGCCATCTGGCAGGAACTGCACGCTTTTGGCATTGATGGCGTAATAGTCGATAGCGCCGTCGTCAACCTGCGCGACAGGCTTGTCGAGGAAGCGCTCCGGGCTGATATTCCAGTAGCCCACCGCCAGGAATAGCGCGGCGATGACCCCGAATAGCAGGAAGTTGCGAATCTTTTTGCTCAGCATAAAACGCTCTATAAGTAGGCGGCGTGGGCGGATTCAAAGTTGCCCTGGGCACGCAGTATCAATTCGCAGAACTCACGTGCGGCACCTTCGCCGCCACGGGCCGTGGTGATGCCATGGGCGTGTTCGCGAACAAATGCCGCCGCGTTGGCGACAGCCATGCCCAAGCCTACCCGGCGAATCACCGGCAGGTCAGGCAGGTCGTCACCGAGGTAGGCGACCTGCTCATAGCTTAGGTTGAGTTGGCCAAGAAGCTCGTCCAGAACCACCAGTTTATCCTCACGGCCTTGATACAGGTGAGGAATCCCCAGGTTTTGTGCGCGCCGTTCCACTACCGGGGTCTTGCGGCCGCTGATAATGGCTGTTTGTACGCCCGAAGCCATCAGCATCTTGATGCCCTGGCCGTCCAGCGTGTTGAACGTCTTGAATTCGCTGCCGTCTTCGAGGAAGTAAAGGCGGCCATCGGTCAGCACGCCGTCAACGTCGAAGATCGCCAGCTTGATGTTTTTACCGCGTTGCAACAGGTCGCCAGTCATTTACATCACTCCCGCACGCAACAAGTCGTGCATGTTCAGGGCGCCGATAGGGCGGTCATCGTCATTGACCACCACCAGCGCGCCGATCTTGTGGTCTTCCATGATCTTCAAGGCTTCAGCCGCCAGCATTTCCGGGCGCGCGGTCTTGCCGTGAGGGGTCATGACGGCATCAATGGTTGCGGTGTGGATATCAATGGTGCGATCCAGGGTGCGGCGCAGGTCGCCGTCGGTGAATACCCCGGCCAAGCGGCCATCGGCTTCCAGGATGACGGTCATGCCCAGGCCCTTGCGGGTCATTTCCATCAGCGCGTCCTTCAGTAGCGTGCCGCGCTGGACGTGGGGCAATTCATCGCCCGCATGCATGACATTTTCCACTTTCAGCAGCAGACGACGGCCCAGGGCGCCGCCCGGGTGGGAAAAGGCGAAGTCTTCAGCGGTAAAGCCGCGGGCTTCCAGCAGGGCAACGGCCAATGCGTCGCCCATGACCAGTGCGGCCGTGGTCGAGGAGGTCGGCGCCAGGTTCAACGGGCAGGCTTCGTGGGCCACGTGAACATTGAGGTTCACTTCGGCGGCCTTGGCCAGCGTCGACTCCGGGTTACCGGTAATGCTGATCATCTTGATGCCCAGGCGCTTGATCAGTGGCAGCAGGGTCACGATTTCGTTGGTGGTGCCGGAGTTGGACAGTGCCAGGATGATGTCATCCTTGGTGATCATGCCCATGTCGCCGTGGCTGGCTTCTGCCGGGTGCACGAAAAACGAGGTAGTCCCGGTGCTTGCCAGGGTGGCGGCGATCTTGTTGCCGATGTGCCCGGATTTACCCATGCCGACCACGACAACGCGGCCTTTGCTGGCCAGAATCATCTCGCAAGCGCGTACGAAATCCGCGTCGATATGGGCCAGCAAGCCCTCTACGGCTTCGAGCTCGAGGCGGATGGTGCGTTGTGCGGATTGAATAAGGTCGCTGGATTGGCTCATGTCTGAAATCGTATAGCCTGACGAAAAGTCGGCGATTATAGCGGTAATGATCAATTCCCTCACGCAAGTTCGTCAGGCTTTATTCACAAGGCGTCAGAGATTCCGCTCCCGGTAACACAGTCGGCAATGTTTTTCCCTGTCGCCAATCTGAACAAGCGCAGTTCCGGCCTTGGGGGCGCTGTACCAGCAGTGATATAGTTCGCCGCCAGTTCGGTTCACCCAACCCATGTGGCTACCTATTGCACATCCGTTGCAAACGAATGTCGCACACATGGTGTCTGAGTGAGAGGCTGCATCCCAAGGAGTTTAGATGAGTGCCGATAACGCCTACGCGGTCGAGCTGAAGGGACTTACCTTCAAGCGCGGGACGCGCAGCATCTTCAATAACGTCGATATTCGCATTCCCCGCGGCAAGGTCACGGGCATCATGGGGCCTTCAGGCTGTGGCAAGACCACCCTGTTGCGTCTGATGGGCATGCAATTGCGGCCCACTGCTGGCGAAGTGTGGGTCAATGGACAGAACCTGCCGACGCTCTCGCGCAGCGACCTGTTCGACGCGCGCAAGCACATGGGTGTGCTGTTCCAGAGCGGTGCGTTGTTTACCGACCTCGATGTTTTCGAAAACGTGGCCTTCCCGCTGCGGGTGCATACCCAGCTGTCCGATGAAATGATTCGTGACATTGTGTTGCTGAAACTGCAGGCCGTGGGCCTTCGCGGTGCCATCGACCTGATGCCTGACGAGCTGTCCGGTGGCATGAAGCGCCGTGTCGCGCTGGCGCGTGCCATCGCGCTGGATCCGCAGATCCTCATGTACGACGAACCTTTCGTGGGCCAGGACCCGATCGCCATGGGCGTGTTGGTGCGTCTGATCCGCCTGCTCAACGACGCGCTCGGCATCACCAGCATCGTGGTTTCCCACGACCTGGCCGAAACTGCGAGCATCGCCGACTACCTCTATGTCGTCGGTGATGGGCAGGTGCTGGGGCAGGGCACGCCAGAAGAACTCATGAATGCCGATAACCCGCGCATCCGCCAATTCATGACCGGCGATCCCGATGGCCCGGTGCCTTTTCATTTTCCGGCAGCGGACTACCGCTCAGATCTTCTGGGGAAGCGCTGATGCGCAAGACATCTCTCATCGAGAAGGTTCGCCTTTTCGGCCGCTCGGGCATCGACATTGTCGAGGTGCTGGGTCGTTCTACCCTCTTCCTGTTTCATGCGTTGCTCGGCCGTGGTGGTATCGGCGGCGGTTTTGGCCTGTTGATCAAGCAGTTGCACGCCGTGGGCGTGATGTCCCTGGTGATCATCGTCGTTTCCGGCGTGTTCATCGGTATGGTGCTGGCGCTGCAGGGCTTCAATATTCTGTCCAGCTACGGTTCGGAGCAGGCAGTAGGGCAGATGGTCGCCCTGACGTTGCTGCGTGAGCTCGGGCCAGTGGTCACCGCGTTGCTGTTCGCCGGGCGTGCCGGCTCTGCGTTGACGGCCGAGATCGGCAACATGAAGTCCACCGAGCAGCTGTCCAGCCTCGAAATGATCGGCGTGGACCCGCTCAAGTACATTGTTGCCCCGCGCCTGTGGGCCGGTTTCATTTCCTTGCCGCTGCTGGCAATGATCTTCAGCGTGGTCGGCATTTGGGGCGGTTCGTGGGTGGCGGTTGACTGGTTGGGCGTCTATGACGGTTCCTACTGGGCCAACATGCAGAACAGCGTGACCTTCAGCGGCGATGTGCTCAACGGCATCATTAAAAGCATCGTTTTCGCCTTTGTAGTGACCTGGATCGCCGTATTCCAAGGCTATGACTGTGAGCCCACCTCAGAAGGGATCAGTCGCGCCACCACCAAGACCGTTGTTTACGCCTCGCTGGCGGTACTGGGCCTTGACTTCATTTTGACCGCCTTGATGTTTGGAGATTTCTGATGCAAAACCGCACTGTGGAAATCGGTGTCGGCCTTTTCTTGCTGGCTGGCATCCTGGCTTTACTGTTGCTGGCCCTGCGGGTCAGTGGCCTGTCGGCCAGCCCCACCGCCGACACTTATAAACTTTACGCGTACTTCGACAATATCGCCGGTTTGACGGTCAGAGCTAAAGTGACCATGGCCGGCGTTACCATCGGCAAGGTCACGGCAATCGATCTGGACCGCGACAGCTTCACCGGCCGGGTGACCATGCAGGTGGACAAGAAGGTAGATAATCTGCCGACTGACTCCACTGCATCTATCCTCACTGCGGGTTTGCTGGGCGAGAAGTACATCGGCGTCAGCGTGGGCGGGGAAACTGCCCTGCTCAAGGATGGTTCGACCATCCACGACACGCAGTCGTCGCTGGTGCTTGAAGACCTGATCGGTAAATTCCTGCTCAATACGGTCAATAAAGACGCCAAATGAGGAATCTGTTCATGATCTCTACCTTGCGACGTGGCCTGCTGGTATTGCTTGCAGCGTTGCCGCTGCTGGCCAACGCGGCAGGTTCTGCGCACGATCTGGTGCAGGACACGACCAGCAAGATGCTGGCCGACCTGACTGCCAACAAAGAGCAGTACAAGCAGGACCCGAGTAAGTTCTACGACGCGCTTAACTCGATCGTGGGCCCTGTGGTTGATGCCGAAGGCATTTCCCGCAGCATCATGACCGTCAAGTATTCGCGCAAGGCGACCCCGGCGCAGATGCAGACCTTCCAGGAAAACTTCAAGAAGGGCCTGTTCCAGTTCTACGGCAACGCGTTGCTTGAGTACAACAACCAAGGCATCACCGTGGACCCTGCCAAGGACGAGTCGGGCGACCGTACCAGTGTCGGCATGACCGTCAAAGGCAACAATGGCGCGGTCTACCCTGTGCAGTACACGCTGGAGAAGGTCAACGGTGAGTGGAAACTGCGCAACGTGATCATCAACGGCATCAACATCGGCAAGCTGTTCCGCGACCAGTTCGCAGATGCCATGCAGCGCAACGGCAACGACCTGGACAAGACCATCAATGGTTGGGCCGGTGAAGTGGCCAAGGCCAAGGAAGAAACCGACAAGCAAGCTGCCGGGAAGTCCGCACAATGACCGAGTCGGCTGTTCGTCTCGGCGACGCCGGCGAGTTGTTCCTCAGCGGCGTGCTGGACTACCGCACCGGGCCTGACCTGCGCAAGCAGGGCCAGGCGCTGATCAAGACCAGCACCGCGCCTGCACTGGTGCTCGATTGCTCGGCGGTGACCAAGTCCAGCAGCGTTGGCTTGTCGTTATTGCTCTGTTTTATCCGTGATGCCGAGGCGATCAAAAAGCCGGTCAGCATCCGTGCAATGCCCGAGGACATGCGGGAAATTGCCGAGGTTTCCGGCCTGAGCGAGCTGTTGGCGCATCCTTAATAGCCATTTTCAGGAAAGCCCCCCGTCAGAGTCCTGCTATGCGGGGTTCGCAGGCGCGGGGCTTTTTTGTATGATGTGCGACCCGTGCGCACTGGGCGCCGATAGAGGTTGAGCATGCAGGCCCTAGAAGTTAAGAGCTTCCTTGAAGGAAAGCTGCCGGATACGAACGTAGAAGTTGAAGGCGAAGGCTGCAACTTCCAGCTGAACGTGATTAGCGATGAACTGGCGGCATTGAGCCCGGTCAAGCGTCAGCAGCAGATCTATGCCCATTTGAACCCATGGATCACCGATGGCAGCATCCATGCGGTCACTATGAAATTTTTCAGCCGCGCGGCCTGGGCCGAGCGCACCTGAGCCCCCAAGGCGTCGAGATTCTTATGGATAAATTGATTATTACCGGCGGTGCCCGCCTTGATGGCGAGATCCGCATTTCCGGTGCGAAAAACTCCGCTCTGCCGATCCTGGCGGCGACCCTGCTGTGCGATGGCCCGGTTACCGTGGCCAACCTGCCGCACCTGCACGACATCACCACCATGATCGAGCTGTTCGGTCGCATGGGCATCGAGCCGGTGATCGACGAGAAACTGGCCGTCGAAATCGACCCGCGCACCATCAAGACCCTGGTCGCGCCGTACGAGCTGGTGAAAACCATGCGTGCCTCGATCCTGGTACTGGGCCCGATGGTTGCCCGTTTCGGCGAAGCCGAAGTGGCACTGCCTGGCGGTTGCGCCATCGGCTCGCGTCCGGTCGACCTGCACATCCGTGGCCTCGAAGCCATGGGCGCGACCATCGACGTCGAAGGCGGCTACATCAAGGCCAAGGCGCCGGAAGGCGGCCTGCGTGGCGCCAACTTCTTCTTTGATACCGTCAGCGTGACCGGTACCGAGAACATCATGATGGCCGCTGCCCTGGCCAACGGCCGCAGCGTCCTGCAGAACGCCGCGCGCGAGCCGGAAGTGGTCGACCTGGCCAACTTCCTGATTGCCATGGGTGCCAACATCACTGGCGCCGGCACCGACACCATCACCATCGACGGCGTTAAACGCCTGCACTCGGCCACCTACAAAGTGATGCCGGACCGTATCGAGACCGGCACCTACCTGGTTGCCGCTGCCGTCACCGGTGGCCGCGTCAAGGTCAAGGACACCGATCCGACCATCCTGGAAGCGGTCCTTGAGAAGCTGCGCGAAGCCGGTGCCGAAATCACCACCGGTGAAGACTGGATCGAGCTGAACATGCACGGCAAGCGTCCTAAAGCCGTCAACGTGCGTACCGCTCCCTACCCGGCGTTCCCGACCGACATGCAGGCGCAGTTCATCTCCCTGAACGCGATTGCCGAAGGCACCGGTGCGGTTATCGAGACCATCTTCGAAAACCGCTTCATGCACGTGTACGAACTGCACCGCATGGGCGCCAAGATCCAGGTTGAAGGCAACACCGCCATCGTGACCGGCACCGAGAAGCTCAAGGGCGCGCCAGTGATGGCCACCGACCTGCGCGCCTCGGCGAGCCTGGTGATCTCGGCGCTGATTGCTGAAGGCGACACCCTGATCGACCGCATCTACCACATCGACCGTGGTTACGAGTGCATCGAAGAGAAACTGCAGATGCTCGGTGCAAAAATCCGCCGCGTACCGGGCTAGTTGCTGCTTGTAGTGAGCGGGCTTGCCCCGCGCCGCGGTGTATCAGGTAGGGTTAAGGCGCCCGACACGCCGCCGCGCGGGGCAAGCCCGCTCACTACAGAAATTTGTTTAAAATCGAGGCTGTCATGGCCTCGATCTGTGTCTGGCGCCGTTTGCGACCGGACAGCAATAGCCTGATGAAGGACTGACGTTTCCCATGTTGACCATCGCACTGTCCAAGGGCCGCATCCTTGACGACACTTTGCCGCTTCTGGCTGAAGCGGGCATCGTGCCGACCGAGAATCCGGACAAGAGCCGCAAGCTGATCATCCCCACGACCCAGGACGACGTTCGCCTGTTGATCGTGCGGGCTACCGACGTGCCGACCTACGTTGAACATGGCGCGGCCGACCTGGGTGTCGCCGGTAAAGACGTGCTGATGGAATACGGCGGCCAGGGCCTGTATGAACCTCTGGACCTGCGAATTGCCCTGTGCAAGCTGATGACTGCCGGCCGTGTCGGTGACGTTGAGCCTAAAGGCCGCCTGCGCGTGGCGACCAAGTTCGTCAACGTTGCCAAGCGCTACTACGCCGAGCAAGGTCGTCAGGTCGACATCATCAAGCTCTATGGTTCGATGGAGCTGGCCCCGCTGATCGGCTTGGCCGACAAGATCATCGACGTGGTCGACACCGGCAACACCCTGCGTGCCAATGGCCTGGAGCCTCAGGATTTCATCGCCGACATCAGCTCCCGCCTGATCGTCAACAAAGCGTCGATGAAGATGCAGCACGCCCGTATCCAGGCGTTGATTGACACCCTGCGCAAGGCAGTGGAGTCGCGACACCGCGGTTGACTTACCCGCGTAGCTGAAAGGCTGCGCCCGTCTATCCGCCTCATAGCCAGAATTCTCAGGTGCCCAAGCGGAAACGACTGCTAGTTTAGGGCGCCTGAGTTTTTGCCAATTCTATTGAGGCCCTCGCTATGACCACGTCCACTGCAATTGCCCGACTCAACGCTGCCGACCCGGATTTCGCCCATCATCTGGATCATCTGCTGAGCTGGGAAAGCGTGTCCGACGATTCGGTCAACGGGCGGGTGCTCGACATCATCAAGGCCGTGCGCGAGCGCGGTGATGCGGCGCTGGTGGATTTCACCCGTCAGTTCGATGGCCTGGACGTCAAGTCCATGGCCGACCTGATCCTGCCCCGCGAACGCCTGGAGCTGGCCCTGACGCGCATCACTGCGCCCCAGCGCGAAGCCCTGGAAGTGGCGGCGGCGCGGGTGCGCAGCTACCACGAGAAGCAAAAGCAGGATTCCTGGAGCTACACCGAAGCCGACGGCACTGTGCTGGGCCAGAAGGTCACGCCGCTGGACCGTGCCGGCCTGTACGTACCAGGCGGTAAAGCATCCTACCCATCGTCGGTACTGATGAACGCCATTCCCGCCAAGGTGGCTGGCGTGACCGAAGTGGTCATGGTGGTGCCAACTCCGCGCGGTGAAATCAACGAGCTGGTGCTGGCGGCGGCGTGCATCGCCGGCGTCGACCGCGTGTTCACCATCGGTGGCGCACAGGCCGTCGCGGCCCTGGCCTATGGCACCGAAAGCGTGCCGAAGGTCGACAAGGTGGTCGGCCCTGGCAACATCTACGTTGCCACTGCCAAGCGCCATGTGTTCGGCCAGGTCGGTATCGACATGATCGCCGGCCCGTCGGAAATCCTTGTGGTATGCGACGGCCAGACCGACCCGGACTGGATCGCCATGGACCTGTTCTCCCAGGCTGAGCATGACGAAGACGCCCAGGCGATCCTGGTCAGCCCGGATGCCGAGTTCCTCGACAAGGTCGCCGCCAGCATCAACAAGCTGATGCCGACCATGGAGCGCGCCGAGATCATCGAGAAGTCGATCAATGGCCGCGGTGCGCTGATCCTGGTGCGTGACATGGAACAGGCCATCGAAGTGGCCAACCGTATCGCGCCGGAACACCTTGAGCTGTCCGTGGCCGACCCACAAGCCTGGCTGCCGTCGATTCGCCACGCCGGTGCAATCTTCATGGGCCGCCACACCAGCGAAGCCCTGGGTGACTACTGCGCAGGCCCGAACCACGTGCTGCCGACCTCCGGCACCGCACGCTTCTCGTCGCCGCTGGGCGTGTATGACTTCCAGAAGCGTTCGTCGATCATCTTCTGCTCGCCGCAGGGCGCTTCCGAGCTGGGCAAGACCGCTTCGGTACTGGCCCGCGGTGAGTCCCTGAGTGCCCACGCCCGCAGCGCCGAATACCGCATCCTTGAAGAGAAGGGGAACTGAGACATGAGCAAATTCTGGAGCCCTTTCGTCAAGGACCTCGTGCCTTACGTACCCGGCGAGCAGCCGAAGTTGACCAAGCTGGTCAAGCTCAACACCAATGAAAACCCCTACGGCCCATCGCCCAAGGCGTTGGCCGCGATGCAGGCCGAGCTGAACGACAACCTGCGCCTGTACCCGGACCCCAACAGCGACCTGCTCAAGCAGGCCGTGGCCAAGTATTACGGCGTGGATGCCGGCAAGGTGTTCTTGGGCAACGGTTCCGACGAAGTCCTGGCGCACATTTTTCACGGCCTGCTCCAGCACGATCTGCCGCTGCTGTTCCCGGATATCAGCTACAGCTTCTATCCGGTCTACTGCGGCCTGTATGGCATCCAGTCGGCCCCTGTGCCGTTGGATGAGCAGTTCCAGATCCGGGTAGCGGATTACGCCAAGCCCAACGGCGGGATCATCTTCCCCAACCCGAACGCGCCCACGGGCTGCGTGCTGGCGCTGGATGCGGTGGAGCAGATCCTCAAGGCCAGCCCGGATTCGGTGGTGGTGGTCGATGAGGCCTATATCGACTTCGGCGGTGAAACCGCGATCAGCCTGGTGGATCGCTACCCGAACCTGCTGGTGACCCAGACCCTGTCCAAATCGCGCTCACTGGCCGGTTTGCGCGTGGGCCTGGCCGTGGGCCACCCGGACCTGATCGAGGCGCTGGAGCGGGTCAAGAACAGCTTCAACTCCTACCCGCTGGATCGCCTGGCGATTGTCGGCGCGGCGGCGGCGTTCGAGGACCGTGAGTATTTCGAGAAGACGTGCCAACTGGTGATCGACAGCCGCAACAAAGTGGTCGCGCAGCTGGAAGGCAAGGGGTTTGAGGTATTGCCGTCGGCGGCCAACTTCATCTTTGCCCGTCACCCCAAGCACGACGCGGCCGGCCTGGCGGCCAAGTTGCGTGAGCAGGGTGTGATCGTGCGGCACTTCAAGCAGGCGCGGATTGCCCAGTTCCTGCGGATCAGCATCGGTACGCCGGAGCAGAACCAAGCGCTGATCGACGGCCTGGGCGAGCTCTAACTACCACTGAAATAAAATGTGGGAGCTGGGGTGGGGGGGGGGGGGGGGGGGGGGGGGGGGGGGGGGGGGGGGGGGGGGGGGGGGGGGGGGGG